>JAISPN010000101.1 GCA_031274845.1 Acidobacteriaceae bacterium | reverse complement strand
GTTGACGGCTGTCCTTGTGGCGGCCATGTTCTCCGTGCTCAATGCGGACATTCGCCTCGACCAGAAGACGAAGTTTCAACTCGGCGGCGCACTCGGACGCATCGTCAACATCTTTGGCGGACGCGCGGCGCGCGACGGTGTCACGTCGACGGTGGCCATCAAGGGCCCCCGCCGCGTGACCACGACCGATACCACGAGCCAGATCGTCGACCTGGCCGAAGAGAAAGTCTACGACCTCGATCTCAAAAAGAAGAACTACAAGGTGACGACCTTCGCCGAACTCCGCCGTCAGTTCGAAGAGGCGCAGCGGAAGGCGCAGGAGGAAGCGAAGAAGGCGCAAGCGCAGGCGCCCGCGACGGAGCAGAAGACCGCCGAGAAAGATCCGGACGCCAAGGAATACGAGGTCGACTTCGACGTCAAGAACACGAACGAGCGGAAGACGCTGAACGGCTTCAACACGCACCAAGTGATCGTCACGATCACGGTGCGCGAAAAAGGGCAGACGCTCGCGCAAGGCGGCGGTCTCGTGATGACCACGGACATGTGGCTCGCGCCAAAGAATCCAGCTATGAACGAGCTGGGCGAGTTCGAGCGCAAGTACGCAGAGAAAGTGTATGGCTCGATGCGCATGGGTGGCGGCGCCTCCCCGCAGGACATGGCGACGGCGCTCGCAATGTACCCGCAGCTCAAGCCAGCGATGGCGAAGATGGAGGCCAACGGGGCCTCGACCGACGGGACGCCAATCCTGACGACGGTGACCGTTGATGCGGTGAAGTCGCAGGAGGAGATGGCACAGGACGCACGGGACAACAGCAACGCCGGCAGCAGCGCGCCACCCACCAGTGTCGGCGGACTCCTGGGCGGGTTGGCCCGTCAGCGGATGCAGAACAACAGCAAGAACGAGGCGGCGAACGATCGCGCCAACGTGTTCACCTCGTCCACTGAGGTGCTGAAGCTGGCGGCGGATGTGACGGCGGATGTTGTCGCGGTCCCGGCGGGGTTTAAGGAAAGCAAGTAAGCCGTCGATGGGACGCGGGGCGATCGCGCGCTCGCCCCGAGACCGTTACGACGCGGCGGTGCGCTGTGCGATCTTTTCCCGAATCGCGCGAAGCTTCGCCGTCTGCTCTTTGTTCAGCGTCGGAAACGCGAGATCGAGTTCCTCGAGCGCGTCGATGATGGCCGCCGCGACGACGGCGTGCGTGAACCACTTGTGGTCCGAAGGGACGACAAACCAGGGCGCGTGCGGCGTGCTGGTGGCGCGAATCATCTCCTCGTACGCGTGCAGGTACGCGTCCCAGTACTCCTGCTCAGTGAAATCCCCTTCCGAGAACTTCCAGTTCTTTGACGGCGTGTCGAGCCGTTTCAGGAGTCGCGCGGTCTGTTCCTCCTTCGACACGTGCAGGAAGAACTTGCGCACGGCGATGCCGTTCCTCGTGAGGTAGCGTTCGAACGCGGCGATGTCTTCGAAGCGCTCCTTCCAGATCTGCTTCGTGACGAGCGCGTCGGGCAGGTGCTGGCGGGCGAGTATCTCCGGGTGGACTCTGGCGATGAGCACTTCTTCGTAGTAGGAGCGATTGAAGATGCCGATGCGTCCGCGTTCGGGGAGGTCGCGCGAGGTCCGCCACAGAAAGTCGTGATCGAGTTCCTCCGCCGACGGGGTCTTGAAGGAGAACACCTGACACCCTTGCGGGTTGATGCCGGTCATGACTTTCTTGATCGTGCCGTCTTTGCCGGCCGCGTCCATGGCCTGAAAGATGAGCAGCAGCGCCCAGTGGTCCTGCGCGTAGAGCTTCTCCTGCAGTTCGCTCATCATCTCGATGGCTTGCGTGATCCACTCCTGCGCTTCCTCCTTCGACAGATCGCGGGTGTCGTCGGGATGGATGCTCGACAAGTGGAACTCTTCGCCGGAGGTCACCTTGTAGTGATCGAGGAGCTTGCTGGACGCAAGCTGCCAGCGCGTGAGGGCAGGGTTGGTGTCGCGTGCCATGGCGCGATGCTATCACGTGGTGAACGCCGGTGGGGGGGGCACACAGAATTGCGCCGTGCCCGCGCCGCCACCGCCAGACGGTGCTACGATCCCGCCGTGGACAAGAAGACCGCTCAGGCCGTCGACGAGATCCGGGGCGATGTCACCCACCTGTACGAGGAGGTGGCCGGACTCCGGGAGACGATCCGTCAGGACATCCGTGACGAGAACAGCAAGCTCCGTCAGGAGTTTCGCGACGAGAACAGCAGGCTCCGTCAGGAATTTCGTGGCGAGAACGAGAAGCTCCGTCAGGAATTTCGCGGTGAGAACGAGAAGCTCCGTCAGGAATTTCGTGACGAGAACGACAAGCTCCGGCAGGAGGTTCGTGGTGAGATCGACAATCTCCGTCAGGAGGTCCGCGACAATTACGCCACGAAGGCGGAACTGTACGCGGTGCGCGACGAACTCAAGCATCACACCGACACACGGATTGAAGATCTACGCGACGAACTCAAACGTCACACCGATATACGGTTCGAGAGCCTGCGCGACGATATCCGCATCGTGGCTGAAGGCGTGGCGGTGATCTCAGCGAAGCTGAGCGCCCGCTGACGATCCATCCACCGCCCCGCCTCCGCCACTAGTTGTTTGCGTCTACGGCTGACATGCTGCGGTCGTGCAGTTGTTGATGGTCGACTGATTGTGCAGGCCGATGATGGCGGTTGCCCCACCGACAAGGCTGTTGAGGAAGATTGCCATTGGCGTGTTGTGTTTCTTGAAGAGCACCCCGCCGATGGCGAGGACGCCGCCGTTGGTGGCGAGGATGGTGGCGGTGACTTTGTTCTTGTCCGCCGGATTTGTCGTCGTCTCCCAGACCAGCGGGAAGGTGTGCGCGTCCAGGTGCTTGTCGAGCGCGTCGCGCGTCGTCTTGATGTTGTAGAAAGTGCCCGCGGCGGCACCAGCGAGCGTGAGGAAGTACGCCGCTTTCACTTTTGAACTGATGGGACGGTCGTCGGTGTCGCTCTGCGCGGTGAACGCGACGTACGGCGGCACGTTCGCGAACGCCTTTTGCACAACGGCGGGGCTTAAGTCGAGCGCGGGCGCGGCCAGAATGTCTTGCGCGCCTGCCGGCAGCGCGACGAGTAGGCTGAGAACTACACACAAGAAAAGTCGTTTCGTAGACATCAAAGTTCCTTTAAAGACCACATGGTTTGTGACCGAATGGTAGCAAGGAACTGCTGAGCGTCGCCGGTCGCGGCCGACGATTCTGTATCAAAACTGCGTGATTCAGGACAGGTAGGTCGTGGTGACGCCGTGGTGCATATCGTGATCGCGCAGCAGACGCTCGAGCATTTTCCGGCCGCGACTGATGCGTGACATCACGGTGCCGATGGGGCACTGCATGATTCCGGCGATCTCCTGATACGTCCGCTCCTCGATGTCGGCCAGCAGCACGGCCAGGCGATACGTGTCAGGCATTTGCGCGAGCGCCCACTGGATGTTCGAGGGGAGCACGTCGCTCAGGAGTTCTTGTTCCCAGTCGTAGCTCGGTTCGGCCAGTGTGTCGTCGAGATCGCCGATCGGCAGCTCGAACCGGGTCTTCCGCCACTGGCTGATCCAGGTGTTGTGCAGGATGCGGTACAACCATGCGCGGCAATTTGTCGAGGGATCGAACGAGTGAAAGTGGGCCCACGCCTTCAGAAAGGTTTCCTGCACGAGGTCGTCGGCGCGGTCCGGACCAGCAATCTGGCAGGCCCTGCGGTACAGCAAGGCAAGGTGGGGTAACGCGAGGGCTTCAAACTGGGAATGCGAATGCACCTGAACGTTAATTGAGTTAGGTGCGGAGCTTACTAGATACGGTAGAGCTTTGGATAATGACCTAAATCAAGCTTATTGCGGATATATGGAAATGGAGGGGGAGGGGAACCCGAACGGTCATGGACCGCTCGGGCAGTAGTGCATGCGGCGCAAGTAGGTATGCGCCGATTGTGATGATTTAGAACTTGAGTCCGGCGCGGATCATAACGGCGTTGCCGTTGTCCAGGATGACCCAGAGTTCACCGAAGAAGTTGTTCTGCTTCACGCCGCCGCCGATTTGGAGGCCTGAATTGCTCCCACCGCCCGAGGCGCAGTTACCAAGGCCGTCGCAAACGCTCACGCTGCTGTGATTGATGTTGAGACCACCGCCCGCGTACGGCGTCCAGTCGCCGAGCGCATTGATGAAGTTGTACGCGTAGTTCGCGTCGATAATGAAGCTGTTCACTCCATTGTTGCGTGAGTACGCGACGTTGCCCTGTACTTCGTGATGGTGATCCGGGGTGACCAGCGCCGAGACGCCGCCGCCGACGAGAAAGCCGGTGCCGCCGCCGCTCAGGATACCTGCGAAGACACGCGGGCTAATCACCGTACCGCCCGATGAGCTGTTGGAGGCCGCCGCGGCCGGTGCCGCCGAGAAGGCGTTGCCGATCAAATTCTCGCCCGAGACGCTGAGTGCGGCGGTGTTCGGGGTCAGTGACTGTGCTTGCACCAGTCCAGCGGACAGTACAAAAGCGGTGGAAGCGAGTAGAGCGAGTCGTCGTGCAAACATTTCAGTCCTCCAAGGTGGAAGCCCGCGACGTGCGGGGACTTCCAAGGCGATAGAAGCTATTGAGGTTGACATAAAGAACATGAAAACGCCACCGCAATATTTCTATCACAGATGATACAAATCTAAGGATACATGAATTCCTTAGAATTCCATAGAGCGCTCAGGCGGTAACGCTTGTGTATCCGAAACCGCCGGCTCGCTCCCCTTTGTAATAACGAAGAAGCCGGCGATTTCGAACACGTGTCGTTTTTAGACCACACCCATCGCGCGCATCGCCTCGGCGACCCGCACGAAGCCGGCGATGTTGGCGCCCAGCACGTAGTCGCCCGGCGCGCCATATTCCTCGGCGGTTTCAGCGCACAGGTCGTGGATGTTGTGCATGATGGTGGCCAGACGCGCCTCGGTCTGCTCGAAGGTCCAGCTATCGCGGCAGGCGTTCTGCTGCATTTCGAGCGCCGACGTCGCCACGCCACCCGCGTTGGCGGCTTTGCCTGGGGCGAACAGCACTTTGCCTTCCCGGAAGATCCGCACCGCTTCGGGCGTGCTCGGCATGTTGGCGCCTTCGCCCACCGCCTTGACGCCGTTCGCGATCAGCGCGCGCGCATCCTTGCCCGTCAGTTCGTTCTGCGTCGCCGACGGCATGGCGATGTCGCACGGCACGTCCCAAATCGACCCCTGCTCGACGTAGTAGGCGCCTTTCCCCTTGAGCGCGACGTACTCGGAAATCCGGCCGCGCCGCACTTCCTTGATCTCCTTGACGAGGTTCAGGTCGATGCCCGATTCGTCCACCACGTAGCCGTTGGAGTCGGAGCAGGCGACGACCTTGCCGCCGAGCTGGTTGATCTTCTCGATCGTGTAGATTGCGACGTTGCCCGACCCTGAGACGACCGTGCGGCGGCCATCGATCTTCATCCCCTTCGACGCCATCATCCGCTCGACGAAATAGGTCGCGCCGTAGCCGGTTGCCTCGGTGCGCACGAGCGAACCGCCGTAGGCCAACCCCTTGCCGGTCAAGACACCCGCTTCGTAGCGGTTCGTCAGCCGCTTGTACTGGCCGAACATGAAGCCGATTTCACGTCCGCCGACGCCGATGTCGCCCGCCGGCACGTCCGTGTATTCGCCCAGGTGGCGATGCAGCTCCGTCATGAACGACTGACAGAAGCGCATGATCTCGCCGTCCGAGCGGCCACGCGGGTTGAAGTCCGAGCCCCCCTTGCCGCCGCCGATCGGCATGCCCGTGAGCGCGTTCTTGAACGTCTGCTCAAAGCCGAGGAACTTGATGATGCCGAGGTTGACCGACGGGTGGAACCGCAGGCCGCCCTTGTAGGGACC
>JAISPN010000091.1 GCA_031274845.1 Acidobacteriaceae bacterium | reverse complement strand
AGCGCTTCACGGCCGACGATGCCACGCCGGTCGATTACATCGATTTGGCGGAAACGACAGAGTTCGCGCCGGTCGTCATGGAAGGCGAGTGCTCGGCGTAAGACGTTGAGGGCGCGTCGCTGGCAGATCTCCCGGCATGTCCGCTGGCGCGTCCTGATTTCGTATCTATAAATGTAGATGCGATGATGAAATTTCTTGCGCGGCATTTTCGGCGTTTGGTATAACCGACTGCACGTGCCGCTCAATTCGTTTCAGACATCGGGGAACAGTCCCGGCTTTCGAGACGATCGTTGTCATGTCGCCATCCTTGGCCTTGGCACCGTGGGCGCCGCTGTGGCCCAGCGGCTCATGGGCCCCGATCTCGCGCCACACCTCCGCCTGACGCACATCTGCGACCGCCGCGCCCGCGACAAGCGTGCCCGGCAAGGCGAACCGCTTCTCTCCCTCACCTGGACCGACCGTTTCGACGACCTGCTTGCGAGCGACGCCGACATCATCGTCGAGACGATGACCGGAAGCGAGCCGTCGGTGGACTACGTGCGCGCGGCGCTGCTTGGCGGCAAGTCGGTTGTCACGGCGAACACACAGGTGATGGCGCGTCACGGGCAGGCGCTCCTGACGCTGGCCGAGCGGCAAGGACGTCAACTCCGGTACGAAGCCGCCGTCGGCGGCGCGATTCCACTCGTGGGCGCGCTTGGCGACGGTCTGTCGGGCGATACCGTGCTCCGCATTGATGCGGTGTTGAACGACACGGCGACCACCGTGTTGTCGCAGATGGAGCAGCACGGCAGCAGCATGGACGAGGGGATTGCCGAGGCGTGCGCGCGTGGCATTGCCGATGTCGATCCGTCGGTGGATCTCGACGGGATCGATGCCGCGGCGAAGCTGGCCATCCTGTGCGGTCTGGCGTTTCACGTGAAGATTTCGCCGGACGCGATCGAGACGCGGACGAGCGCGGATATTCGTCTGGAAGATTTCAAGAAGGCAAAGCTGCGCGGCGGCACCATCCGTCAGGTGGCGCACGCCAGCTTCGATCGCGCGAGCGGCACGCTGACCGCGTGGGTCTCGCCAGACTTCGTGCCGTTCACCTCGGCGCTGGCGCAGACCAGCGGACCCGAGAACGCGGCGATCATCACCTCGCGGTCTGGCGGCACGTTGACGCTCGTGGGCATTGGCGGTGGGGGCGAGGCGTCCGCGGTCGCGATCGTGAGCGACCTGCGCGCGATTGCCCGCGACCGCGCGGCGATTGTGCCGGCGCCGGTGCTATCTGAACCCGCATCGATTGTTGGATTGTCCGCTCAAACTCTCGCGGAGGCTTAAGTGAGCACGCTTATTGGATTGCAATGTCACCTGTGCCAGGCGGTCTTTCCCGCCGAGGCGACGTATGTCTGTAGCAAGTGTCTCGGGCCACTTGAGCCGATCTACGACTACGACCTGGTGAAGAAGATGCTCACGAAGGACGTGATCGCGTCGCGTGCGAAAAACCTGTGGCGCTATCGCGAGCTGTTGCCGATTACCGGCGAGCCGCAGACCGGATTTCACTCCGGGTTCACGCCGCTCGTGCGCTGCACGCGACTGGCCGAGCGGCTCGGCATCCGCGAGCTGTACATCAAGGACGATTCGGTCAACCATCCGACGCTCTCCTACAAAGATCGCGTCGTCTCTGTCGCCGCGACGCGCGCGAAAGAGTTCGGCTGCCGCGTGCTGGCGTGTGCCTCCACCGGCAACCTTGCCAACTCGGTCTCGGCGCACGCCGCGCGTCTCGGGATGGAGTGCTGCGTCTTCATTCCCGACAACCTCGAAGCGGGCAAGGTGCTCGGCTCCGCCATTTTTGGCCCGACCATTCTGGCGATTGCCGGGAACTACGACGATGTGAACCGGCTGTGTACGCAAGTGGCCGATCGGTACGGGTGGGGCTTCGTCAACATCAACCTGCGCTCCTACTACGCCGAAGGCGCCAAGACGCTCGCCTTCGAAGTCGCCGAGCAGCTTGGCTGGCGCTTTCCGACGCATCTGGTGTCGCCAGTCGCGGGCGGGACGCTCTTGCCGCGCATCGCGCGCGGGTTCCGCGAGTTCAAGCAGATTGGACTCGTGGACGGCGAGTTGCCGCACATCCACGCGGCGCAGGCGGCGGGGTGCGCGCCGGTCGTGAACGCGCTCAACGCGGGCGAAGATTATCCAGACCCGGTCAAGCCGGACACGATTGCCAAGTCGATCGCGATCGGCAACCCCGCGGACGGCTACCAGGTGATTCAAACCGTGCGTGCGACGGGCGGCAGCGGCACGGCGGTTGGTGACGACGAGATCGTCGATGCGATCCGCGTGCTCGCCGAAACCGAAGGCATCTTCACCGAACCGGCGGGCGGGACGACCTTGGCGGGCACCATCGATCTGGTGCGGCGCGGCGTGATTAAGCCCGACGATTCAGCGGTCGTCTGCATCACCGGGAACGGCTACAAAACCGCCGAAGTTGTCGCCAATAAGTTGAACGAGCCTGTGCGCTTGAGCCGCGCGTTCAAGGAGTTCGAAGCGTGGCAGGAGTCGCGGCGCGCGCTGGCGTAGCACCTGTAGGTCGTGGCGCTTGTCGCTACGTGACGGAATACGACCCAGGAGGTGATTGAGGTGTACGTCCCTCAGAGTTTCGTGGAGTCTGATCGGGAGGTGCTTGGTTCGTTCATCCGGCGATACGCGTTCGCGACAGTGGTGTCACACGGCGACGAGTTGCACGTGTCGCACCTGCCATTGCTCTTGCTCCCTGACCAAGGCAGCCAGGGGACACTGCTGGGACACATGGCGAGGGCGAACGATCAGTGGCAGGACTTTGACGGTGAGCGGCCGTGCCTTTGCATCTTCCACGGTCCCCACGCGTACATCTCACCCACTTGGTACGAAAAGCGTCCGGCGGTGCCCACCTGGAACTACGCCGTCGTACACGTCACTGGCCGGCCGCGCCGCATTGAAGAACCTCATGCGCTGACCGCGTTGCTCGACCGGACGATGGAGGAGTTCGCCCCGTCGCTGCGGGACCCGTCTTCTGACGTCCACCCGTCCGAAGAGCTTCGGGCAGCGCTGCTGAAACAGATTGTCGGCTTTGAAATCGCGATCGAGCGCGTCGAGGGGAAATTCAAACTCGGGCAAAATCGCTCGGCGCAGGATCGAGCCGGAATCGTGCGAGCGCTCGAAGAAATCGGCGGCAGTAATGCCGAGGCGTTGATCGAGCTCATGAAGGACGCCGATCGGCGCGCGTAGCCCGTCTGCTGGAGAGGGTTTACGCGCGCGTGTTCTTGACGAGCGCGTATTCGAGGGCGTCGACGAGCGCGTTGAGGCTGGCTTCGACGATGTTGTCGTGGACGCCCACCGTGCCCCAGTGGTTCACGCCGTCGCTCGATTCGATGAGCACGCGCGTGCGCGCGGCGGTGCCGCTCCGTGAATCGATAATGCGGACTTTGTAGTCGGTCAGCTTCACCCCTTCGAGCGGCTTGTAGTAGCGGACGAGCGCCGATCGGAGCGCGGCGTCGAGCGCGTTCACGGGGCCGTCGCCTTCCGCGACACGGTGCTCGGATTCGTCACCCACGCGCACCTTCACCACCGCTTCACAACTCATCGCGTTGCCGCCGCGCCGCATCGAGACGTTGTAGGCGTCGACGACAAACGGCGGCGCCGCATTCGTGAGCGCGCGATGGATGAGCAGCGCCAGCGATCCGTCCGCGGACTCAAACTCGTAGCCCTGGTGTTCAAGCTCTTTGATCCGCGCGAGGATCTCGCGGAGCTGCGGCGTCTGGTTGGTGAGATCGAAGCCGAGTTCGCGCGCCTTCATCACGATGTTGCTGCGTCCGGCGAGGTCGCTGATGAGGACGTGCCGCGTGTTGCCGACGAGCGCGGGGTCGATGTGCTCGTAGCTGCTCACGAGCTTCTGCACCGCGTTCACGTGCTGTCCGCCCTTGTGCGAGAACGCCGCCGCGCCCACCCACGGAAGACGCGGATTCGGCCGGATGTTCGCGGTCTCGTCGATGAACTGCGAGAGCTCTTTCAGTTGCGGGAACGAGCCGTCCGGCACCGACGACCGGCGCAGCTTGAACTGCAGGATCGGCATGACGCTCGTCATGTTGCAGTTGCCGGTCCGCTCGCCGTAGCCGTTGATGGTGCCCTGCACGTGCGTCGCGCCGGCGTGCAGCCCCGCGAGCGCGTTCGCCACGCCGAGGCCGATGTCGTCGTGTGTGTGGATGCCGAGTTGCACGTGCAGGCTGGCGCGCGCGAACCGCATGATCTCGGCAATTTCTTCCGGCAACGATCCGCCGTTGGTGTCGCAGAGCGTGATGCAGTCGACCCCTGCCGCTTCCGCCGCCTTCCAGGTGGCGAGCGCGTAGTCACGATCGGCCTTGGAGCCGTCAAACGCATGCTCGGCGTCGTAGACGACGAACTTGCCGTGCGTTTTCAAGTAGCGCACGGTGTCGGCAATCATCGCGAGGTTTTCTTCAAGCGTCGTCTGCAAGACTTCGCGGACGTGGAGCGGCCACGTCTTGCCGACGATGGTGACGACGGGCGTCGCCGCGTCAATCAGCAGCCGGACCTGATCGTCGCTCTCGACTGTGATGCCCTTGCGGCGCGTGGCGCCGAAGGCGGCGAGGCGCGCGTGACGGAACGTCCGGTGCCGCGCCTGGTCAAAAAACTCGATGTCGCGCGGGTTGGAACCGGGCCAGCCCCCCTCGATGTAGTGGACGCCGAAGCTGTCGAGCCGTTCGGCAATGCGGAGTTTGTCCGCGACCGAGAACGTCACGCCTTCGCCCTGGGTGCCGTCGCGAAGCGTGGTGTCGTAAATTTCAATATCCGGAGCAGTCGCCATAGGGTCTGTCCTACTATTATTGCCGAACGTTTACCTGGGCTGTTGGGCCTGGCGGTTCTCGGACACTAAGAATAAGGACACATGCGATATCTGACGTTACGGCGTGCGTACGGTGTGATGGGTGGAATGGTAGCGATGGTGGTGGCGATCGTGGTCACCTCCTCTGGCGTGCGAGCGGGACAGGCGCGCGACGAAGTGACCTTCTCCGAGCAGGTCGCGCCGATCGTGTTCGAGAAGTGCGCCACTTGCCATCGCCCCGGCGAAGCGGCGCCGTTCTCGCTGCAATCGTACGAGGATGTGCGCCGGCGCGGCACGTTGATCGCGGCCGTGGTGACGTCGCATCAGATGCCGCCGTGGAAAGCGGAGTCTGGCGACTATGCGTTTCGCGGCGATCGCCGCTTGTCGGCGAATGAAATTGACGTGATCACGCGGTGGGTCGCGGCCGGGATGCCGGAAGGGGATCGCGCGCGTCTGCCGAAGATGCCAGCGTTCACTGAAGGGTGGCAGCTTGGGACGCCGGATCTCATCGTTCGCATGTCCGAGCCGTTCGAGGTGCCGGCGTACGGTCCGGATATCTACCGTAATTTCGTCTTGCCGCTGAACCTTGCGGAAGACACCTGGGTCAAGGCGATCGACTTCCGTCCCTCCGCGCGCGGCGTCGTACACCACAGTCTCTTCTATGCGGATGCGACCGGCGCGGCGCGCGCGCGTGACGCGGCGGACCCGAAGCCTGGCTTCGACGGCTCGATGGGCGGGTTTGCTGGCGCGCGAGGCGGGTTGCAGCAGTTGCTGATGGGACGTGGCGCAGGCGCAGGCGCGGCATCAGGAGCAGGAGCGAGCAATGCGACCGATCTGCTCGCCGAGCAGATGCGCGCCGCCAGCGGTCTAGGTGGATGGGCGCTCGGCGCCCTGCCGCGGGCGTTGCCGGAGGGGTTGGCTTATTTCCTCCCGAAGAAGTCAGACCTCGTGCTCTCCACGCACTTTCATTCCGACGGCAAGGTGGAGAAAGAAGCGTCGGTCGTTGGCCTGTACTTCAGCAAGACGCCGCCGACGCAGGCGTTTACCAGTTTGCAGTTGCCGCCGGTGTTTGGCGTCTTCGAGGGGCTGAACATTCCGCCGGGCGAGCACTACACGCTCACCGATTCGTGGGTGTTGCCGGTGGACGTGAAGGCGTTCAACATCTTCGCGCACGCGCACTACCTGGCGCGCGAGATGGTGATGACGGCGACATTCCCGGACGCGACCGTCCACACGTTGCTGTCGATCAAGGACTGGGATTTCGCCTGGCAGGAGCAGTATCAGTTCCAGAGCTACGTGCCGCTGCCGAAGGGGACGAAGCTCGACGTCCGCATCACGTACGACAACTCGGAAGCCAACCCGCGGAATCCCAGCCATCCGCCGATCCAGGTCTCCTGGGGCGAGCAGTCCACGGACGAAATGGGATCGATGGGCATTCAGGTCATCACCGATCGTCCCGAGGATCTCGCGGCGCTGGAACAGGCGTACGCGCGAAAAGTGCAGATGTCCGCGCTCACGAAACCAGGCTTGCGTCAGTTCATGAGCCGAAGGCAGCAGGCGGCTCCTCCAGAAAGGTAGCCTATGAGTCCCACGATCTCCCGGCGGCGATTTCTTGAAGGTACCGGCGCGGCGGTCGTGGCGACGACAATCGCCGGTCCGTCTGGCGCGCAGGGGACGGCGGATATCACCGGGACGCCGCCACATGCGCCCGGCGCGCGGACCACGCGTATCTCGCTCACGGTGAACGGCACGGCGCGGCAGATCGAGGTGGAGCATCGGTGGACGCTTGCCGAAACGCTGCGCGATCACCTGCACCTGACCGGGACGAAGATCGGCTGCGATCGCGGCGAGTGCGGTGCGTGTACGGTCCTGGTGGACGACACGCCGATGTACGCCTGCAGTCAGTTGGCGATCTGGATGGACGGCCGCCACATCACGACGGTCGAAGGGCTGTCGGCGAATGGTCAGCTCGATCCACTGCAGCAGGCGTTCATCGACCATGACGCGCCGCAGTGCGGCTTCTGCACGTCGGGACAGTTGATGAGCGCGAAGGCGCTCCTCGCGGCGAATCCAGCGCCGACCATCGACGAGGTGCGCGCGGCGATGACGGGCAATGTGTGCCGCTGCTCCAACTACGCGCACTACACGGAAGCGGTGCTCGCGGCATCGCGTCAGACGGACCGGAGGCGCGTATGAGCCCGCAGCGTGCGTCCAGCGCAGGTGTGCAGCCGCTTACGACAGTGGGTCATCCGACGCCGCGCATCGATGCCGTCGAGCGTGTCACGGGAAAGGCGCGCTACACAAACGACGTACAACTGCCCGGCATGCTCTTCGCGCGCGTCTTGCGGAGTCCACATCCGCACGCGCGGATTACATCGATTGATGTGTCGAACGCCCACGCGCTCCCAGGCGTCAAGGCAATCGTCACGCACGAAAACGGTCAGGTCGTCTGGGGCTCGGGGTCGGTTGCTGGCGGTCAGCAATACAGCGACGAGATTAAGAAGATCACGACGCATCGCCGCTACACCTTCAACAACCCCGTGCGTTTTGTGGGCGAACCGGTCGCGGCCGTGGCGGCGACAGATCGTCACACCGCCGAAGAGGCGCTGCACCTGATTCGCGTCACCTACGAGGTGCTGCCGTTCGTGCTCGAACCGGAAGCGGCGCTTGCGGCCGATGCGCCGAAGATTTGGCCGGAGGGGAACCTCGCCGTCAACAACCGCAATGAGCCGCAGCCACAGGTGCAGCGGCGCGGGAACGTCGAGGAGGGGTTCAAGGCGTCCGACCATGTATTCGACGCGCGGTACAGCACCGCCTTCGTTCACAACGCGCAGATGGAACCGCGCTCCGCCGTCGCGCAGTGGGACGGCGACAGGTTGACGATCTACACGCCGACCGGCGGCATTGCCAACTGCCGCACCGACATGGCGCGCGATCTCGGCATCCCGCAAGAGAAGGTCCGCGTCGTCTGCCAGTACATGGGCGGCAACTTCGGCAACAAGAACCAGAACCAGGATGCCGATCTCATCGCGGCCGTGCTCGCGAAAGCCGCTGGCGCGCCGGTCAAGCTGGAGCTATCGCGCAAGGAAGACTACATCGGGATGCACGGGCGCTGGCCAACCGTGCAGCACTACAAAATCGGCGTATCGAACGACGGCACGTTGAAGGCGATTCAGTTGCGCGGGTTCAGCGGCATGGGGCCGTATCGCAAGAACAGCGGCGCGATTGCTGGGACGGAGCTCTATCAGTGTCCCAATGTCGAGTCGATCGTGACGCCGGTCTTCACGAACAAGACGGTCTCGGGCAACTATCGCGGTCCTGAGTTTCCGCAAGGGTTCTTCGGCATTCAGTCGATGATGGACGATGTCGCCGCGGCGCTCAAGATGGACCCGACGGCGTTCATCCTCAAGAACATGACGCGGAAGTTCCGCGACGACACGCCGTACACCAACTACAGCCTCGAAGAGTGCCTCCTGCGCGGCATGGAGATGGTGCGCTGGAAGGAGCGGTGGCGTCCGGCGGGCACTGACAACGGCCGGTTGCGTCGCGGCCTCGGCGTCTCGTTCATGGCATTCAGGTCCGGCGTGGGACGGAGCAACGCTGTCGCGCGCGTCAACGCGAAGGGCGACTACACGATCCACGTCGGCGTGACCGATGTTGGCGCTGGCGCGAAGACAACGATGGGGGTGATTGCCGCGGAAGCGTTGAGGGTGCCGCTTTCGAAGGTGCAGGTCGTGTGGGGCGACACCGAGACCTGTCCGTACTCGGTTGGTGAATCAGGGAGCCGGACGACGATCATGACCGGCTACGCCGTGATCGAAGCGGCAAAGGCGCTCATGGTGCAGATCGCCGAACAAGGGCTGCCGGCGGGTGACCGCGTGCTAACCGCGTCGTCGAATCCGAATCCGACCGTGCAAGGCGCGGTGCGCAATGCGTTTGGCGCGCACTTCTGCGAGGTTGAAGTCGAAGCGGATACTGGCCGCGTGCGTGTGACTCGCTATGTGACGGTGCACGACTGCGGACGCATCATCAATCCGCTGACGGCATCCAGCCAGATTGTCGGCGGCGCCACGCAAGGCATTGGCATGGCGCTGCACGAGGATCTGGTATACGACCGCCGGTCGGGTGTGCCGCTCACGCCGGGCTACTACGGCGCGCGTGTGATGACGCATCAAGACGCGGTCGCCATTGAAAACGTTTTCATTGAAACCGACGATGGCTATGGCCCGTACGGCGCCAAGAGCATGGGCGAATCGAGCAAGGTGCCCGCGCCGGCGGCGGTGTCGAACGCGGTCTTCAATGCGATCGGCGTGCGCGTCAAAGACTTGCCGATTACGCGAGACAAAGTGCTTGCGGCGCTGGGAGGCCGGGCATGAAGGCGTTTACCAGCGTCTCACCACGATCGTTACCGGACGCCGTGACGGCGCTGTCACGCGCCAGGCAGCAAGGGCAACACGCGATTATCGTCGGTGGCGGCAGCGACGCGCTGGCGCTCATCAAGGAACGGCTCATCGCGCCCGATCTGGTCGTGCGTCTCACCGGGATTCGTCAGCTCGACGGGATCGCGCGCGATTCGAACGGCCTGACGATTGGCGGCGAGACCACGCTGGCGGCGATGGCGCGTCACGACGAACTCCGGCGCGCGTACGGCGTACTCGCGCAAGCGGCGGAGAGCGTCGCGACACCACAGATTCGCAACGCCGGCACGCTGGCGGGTAATCTGGCGCAGCGTCCTTGGTGCTGGTACTACCGGAACGGATTCACCTGCTTCAAGAACGGCGGCAACACCTGCTACTCGGCGGCGGGCGAGAATCAGTTCAACGCGATCTTTGGCGGCGGTCCCAGCTTCATCGTGCACCCGTCCGACACGGCGCCCGCGCTCGTGGCGCTCGACGCCACGTTCCGTATCGTTGGACCGAAAGGGGAACGCACGGTTCCAGCCGCTCAGTTCTTCACGCTGCCCACCGTCAATCCAGCCCGCGAGAACGCGCTCGAAGACGATGAGGTGCTGACATCGATTCATGTGCCTGCGGCAAAGGCCGGCATGCGCAGTCTCTACCACAAAGTGATGGACCGCGAAGCGTGGACGCACGCCATCGTCAGCGCGGCGGCCGTGCTGCGGATGGACGGCAACGTCTGCCGTGACGCGCGCATCGTCCTCGGCGGCGTCGCGCCGATACCGTGGCGGCTGACGGAGGTTGAGAAGCTGCTCGTCGGGCAAACCATGAACGACGCGCTCATCGACCGCGCGGCGGCGGCGTCCACCACCGGCGCGCGCCCGCTGCGCAATAACGCGTACAAAGTGCCACTCGTCCAAGCCGTCGTCGGTCGCGCACTCACGGACCTTCGCGCATAGGCCACCCATGATTCGATCCTTTGCTCTCACGCTTATCGTGCTCCTGGCGCCGGCGTTCGCGTCCGCGCAAGCGACCTCGGGGATTGCGCTCTTCGAGCAGCGCTGCGCGACGTGTCACAACAACCGGACGCCAGAGAATCGCGCGCCGGATCGCGTCGCGCTCAGTCAGCGGACGCCGGAGCAGATTCTAGAGGCGCTCACGACAGGCGTGATGGTGGCGAACGCCGCGGGATTGACCGACGCGCAGAAGCGAATCCTCGCCGAGCAGCTCGCGCTGCGTCCGCTCGGTGCGTCGAGCGCTGGCGCGGTGAGCGCGATGTCGAATCGCTGCGCGCCAGCGTCAATGCGCGACAGCACAGAAGGTCCGCGCTGGAGCGGATGGGGCGCGGATAGCGCGAACACCCGTTTTCAATCAGCGCAGGCGGCGGGACTCGCCGCCACGGATGTCCCGAAGTTGAAACTGAAGTGGGCCTTCGGATTTCCCAACAGCACGTCGGGTTTCAGTCAACCTGCGGTTGTCGGTGGACGTCTCTTTGTCGGATCGGACAACGGTTTCGTCTACGCGCTCGATGCGAAGAGCGGATGCGCGTACTGGTCGTATCAGGCGCAAGCCGGCGTGCGCACGGCCGTGAGCGTGGGTCCGATTGCCGGGAATCCGTCGGCGCGTACCGCGATCTACTTCGGCGACCTGAAGGGCAACGTCTACGCGGTGAACGCGGACTCTGGCGATCTCGTTTGGACCAAACGCGCCGATCCGCATCCGCTAACGCGCATCACCGGCGCGCCGACGCTTGACGCGGGCGTGCTGTATGTGCCGTTGTCGTCGCTTGAGGAAGCGGCGGGATCGACGCCGACCTACGAGTGCTGCACGTTCCGTGGCGGCGTCGTGGCGTATGACGCCAGTACCGGACGCGAGATCTGGCGGACCTACGCCATCCCCGATACGCCGAAGCGCTTGAAGAAGAACAGCGTGGGAACGCAGTTGTGGGGGCCGGCGGGCGCGGCCATCTGGTCGTCGCCGACCGTTGACGTCAAGCGTGGCCTGGTCTATGTCGCCACCGGCAATGCCTACGACGATCCAGCCGCCGAGATGAGCGATGCGCTCCTCGCGCTCGATCTCAAGACCGGCACGCTGCGCTGGTCGAAGCAAGTGATGCCGAGAGACACCTACGTGATCGGGTGCAGCCCGAACGATAAGGTGCGCGACAACTGTCCTGAAGAGACCGGCCCCGATTTCGATTTCGGCAACTCGCCAATTCTGCGCACGCTGCCGAACGGGAAGAGCATCCTGACGCTCGGTCAGAAATCGGGCGTGGCGTGGGGGCTCGATCCCGATCGCGAAGGCGCGATCGTTTGGCAGCGCCGCGTCGGCAAGGGGAGCGCGCTCGGCGGCATGGAATGGGGATCGGCCGCCGACGAACGTCTGGCGTATTTCCCGGTGGCTGACGCGCAGTTTGGTCCCGCGGAGGCGGGCGGGCTCTACGCGTTGCGATTGGAATCGGGCGCTGAAGTCTGGCACTGGCGGCCAACGAACGACTGCGCGCCGGGACAACGCAACTGCCTGCAGGCGATGTCCGCCGCGATTTCCGTCATCCCCGGCGTCGTCTTTGGCGGCGCCATCACCGGCATGTTTCGCGCGTTCTCCGCCGACGATGGGCGCGTGCTCTGGGAGTTCAACACGGCGCGCGCGTTCGACACCGTGAACGGCGTCGCCGCAAAGGGCGGATCGCTTAACGGTCCTGGTCCGGTGATCGTCGACGGGATGCTGTACACCAACTCCGGCTATGCGTACCTCGGGACCGGAATCGCTGGCAACGTGCTGCTGGCGTTTGCGCCGGAGCCGTGACGCGCGCGTTTTGTACCCGTGCATCTCCGCGTGTAAGATCGTCTATCTTTGGAATCTTCTCGCTGGCGCTCTAGGCTGCTGCGCGCGGTTGTCGTGACCACCCTCCTGACCGCTGTGTTCGGCGTGTTCGATCGGTTGGACCCGTTCTCTCAAGGTCTTCGCGCCGAATATTTTCCCAACACCACATGGACCGCGCCAGTAACGGCGGTGCGCCGCGATGTGCGTCCATCGACCACGAGCTTTTGGCTCGATGGTCTCCTCCCTGAGTTCAGCGTGCGGTGGACAGGGGCGTTGGTTGTGTTCACGCCGGGCACCTACACGCTCGCGACGCGCTCCGACGATGGGTCGAGCGTGTTCGTGGATGGACGGCCGATTGTCGACAACAGCGGACGGCACGGCGAACAGCTCGCGACCGGCACGATGACACTCTCGCGCGGACTGCACGATCTGCGCGTGAGTTATTTTCAGGACGGCGGCGAGGCGCGGATGGAGTTGCTCTGGGCGCGCGATGGTGCGCCGCTCACGCCTGTGCCGTCGTGGGCGCTTCGTGAACGGCGCGCGAGCACGCTCGCGCGTGTCGTTCCGAGCATCGCGTTGTCGGTCACGTTTCGCGCGGTGCAACTGCTGTGGGTGGCGCTGCTGGTGGTCTCGGTGCTCGCGGTCATCTTCACGCGGATGAAGCGCGCGCTCGAGCGTGTGGATCTCTGGCGCGCGATGCGATGGATTCTGGCGGGATCGCTGGCGCTCGATGTCGCGGGGCTCTGGTGGGGGTTGCCCGGCGTCTGGGTGGCGATCGAGACGATGCCCTCGGAGGTGTTGTACGGGTGGGCGATGCGCTTCTCGAACGGCTGGTTCGAAGCCTATCCGCCGCTGCAGTACTACCTGTTGGCGCTCGCGAGCGGACCGTTGATGCTGGCGCAGTCGCTCGGCTGGGTGAATCTGTTGACGTCGACGGGGTTGACCCTGCTGATCGTCATCTACCGGTGCGTGAGCGTCATCCTTGCGGCGGCGACCGTGGCGGCGACGGCGCTTGTCGCCGTGCGCGTCTGGAATCGCCGCGCGGCGCTCTTCGCGGCGGCAACCGTCAGCTTGATGGTGCCGTTTGTCTACTACGCGAAGACCGCGAACGTGGACGTGCCGTATCTCTCATTCTTTGCGATGTCGCTGGTCTTCTACGTGCGGCTCTTGCAGGAGGGCCGACTGCGCGACTACGTCTGGTTTGCCGTGTGCGCGACCGCCTCGATCTGCACGAAGGACCAGGCGTACGCGCTCTACGTCACCGTGCCGTTCGTGGCCGTGTGGGAACTCTGGCGCGTGAATCACGACGCGGGCATCGCGCATCCCTTGTGGCGGGCGATCGTCGATCGGCGTCTCTGGGCGGCGGCCGCAACGGCTGTTTTGTTCTACGCCCTGTGTTGTAACTTTCTCTTCAACATGAGCGGCTTTCTTGCGCACGTGAAGTCGATTGTTGACGCCGCGGGCGCCTATCGCCTCTACGAGCCGACGTGGGATGGACGCTGGCAGTTGCTCGTGGTGACGATTAAGCTCGTCGTCATCTCGATGGGATGGCCGCTGTTTGTCGTGGCGCTTGCGGGCGTCGTGATCGGTGGGCTGTCGCCGCGCGCGCGCCGCGCGACGGTGTGGCTGACGCTGATGATCCCGGCGTACTACTTCGCCGTGATCAACGTGGTCTTGTACAACTACGATCGCTTCATGATGCCGGTCTGCCTGGTGTTCGCGGTGTTTGCCGGCGTGGCCGTCGATGCGTTTGTATCGAGCGGCACGGCCATGAGGCGATGGGCGTGGGTCCCTGTCGCCGGTGTGTTCGCGTACTCCATCCTGTATGCGGCGGTCGTGGACGTGTTGATGATCGGCGATTCGCGCTATGCCGCGCAGGACTGGATGCGCGCGCACATCGCCTCGTCTGACACCGTGGCGGTGACCGAACTGCACGAGTATTTGCCGACGCGAGACAACTACCTGGATATCAGGACGGCTGACGACCTCGAGCGGTATCGGCCCGACTTCTTCGTCCTCAACGCGGACTACGCGAACTCCGCGCCGCCGGGGAGCGAGTGGGCGCGACTCATCGCGGGTGTGAAGAGCGGCCAGCTTGGCTACCAGCGTGTCGAACGCTTCCGCAGCCCCTCGCCGTGGCCGTGGCTGCCGGCGATGCATCCGGATCTCGTGGGTCCGAGGCTCGAAGCGCTGGGTTTCACCACGGTGCGAAACATCAACCCGACGATCGAGATCTTCGCGCGTGAACGCCATGCCCCGCCAACTGGAGTGAATCCGTGAAGCCTGACCGCGTTTCAGAGGGGCTCGTGACGATCATCGTCCCGGTCTACAACGAGCTAAGGACGGTGGTCGCCGTCATTGAGCGTCTGCTCACGATCGACTTGCCGCTCGAACGCGAGATCGTCGTCGTGGACGATGGGTCGACGGATGGCACAGGGGAGTTGCTCGCGAATCTACAACTGCCGGATGCTCGCGCGCGCATCGTCCGTCAAGCGCGCAATCAGGGGAAAGGCGCCGCCGTACGTACGGGCATCGCGCACGCGACCGGAACGATCATCGCGATTCAGGACGCGGACCTCGAACTCGATCCCGCGCAGATCTCGATGCTGGTGACGCCGATCATGAACGGCGAGGCGGCGGTCGTCTTCGGCTCGCGGTTTTTCTCTGGCGCTGGCGCGGTCCCGTTTGCGTCGTATCTGCCGAACTGGATCCTCACCACCATCACGAATGTGCTGTACGGCGCGTCGATTACCGACATGGAGACCTGCTACAAGGTGATGCGCACCGATGTCGCGCTGTCGTTAGGTCTTGAATCGAATCGCTTCGAGATCGAGCCGGAGATCACCGCGAAGTTGCTCCGTAAGGGATACACGATCGTCGAGCGCCCAATCCGTTTTGAGCCCCGCTCGCGCGCGCAAGGAAAGAAGATCGGCTGGCGCGACGCCGTGCAGGCGCTCCATACGCTGTGGAAGTACCGGTTCGCGCGCCTGCCGTAACCAAAGAGGCGCGCCGTTTGACGCGCCTCTGGTCTAGCTTGGATCTCACTCCGCGGTGCGGTGAAAAGCGCTAAAGCGTCGTGTAGGCGGCGCCACCTAGCACGGCGGCGCTGATGAATCCGAGGATGGCTGAGAGCACGATGATCACTAGTGCCGAGACGACCATGTAAGGAATCACCTGCGGCTGCGGCGTATTCATAATCACCGGCAGGCCGAGGTAGAACACGTAGACGGCGTAGAACCCCGCAAAGATGGCGAGCAGTCCAAGCACCGGGATGATGTTTAGCACGCCAGCGAGCCAGACTGGTGTCATGGCAAAGACGACGAGCTTCAACGCATCGACGGTCGTTCCACGCGACTGGAAGGTCGGCGCCAACTTCTCGACGACCATCGCGGAGAGATAGCAGGTCACCAGCGCGATCACGATCTGCATGATGGCGCTCACCAGCCCGCGCACCATGCCGACGCGAATCGTCCCGACGAGCGGCACACTGACCCCGATGACGGTTTGTCCGATGAATCCGCAGACGGCGGGAATCACGGCCAGCGGCAGGACGTAGCCGGTCATCAGGTCGTTGACGGTGTGGCTCTCCGTGGCGACGACGCGCCATTCGTCGGCCGGTTTGGTCACCATGTTGGTCGCGCGAGTTTTCAGGTCCATGCGGGCTCCTTGATGAGAGAGGCGCATTATATCTACTGAAGTTCACATTCACGCATTATCCTGACATCGTTGGTTGGTGGCCGTGTCTATTCGCGCTCAGCGTCTCATCGTCTTTGGTCTCTTCGTTGGTAGCGGCGCGGCGTCGCTCATCTACGAAATCGTCTGGCAGCAACGTCTGCAGTTGATCATCGGGTCATCGACGACCTCGCTCGCGGTGCTGCTCGCCATCTTCATGGGTGGCATGTGCCTGGGGAGCCTGTGGGCGCCACGGCTTGTGCCCGAGACCACGCATCCGCTCAAGGTCTACGCGGCGTTCGAACTCGCGATCGGCGCCTGCGGGCTGTTGCTGCTCGCGGTGATGCCGCTCGTCTCCACGGTCTATCGCGCGATTGGCGGCGTGGGTCCCGCCGGGGTGGTGATCCGCGCGCTCCTTGCGGCGCTGTGCCTCCTGCCGCCGACGATGCTGATGGGCGCGACGTTACCCATCGTGTCGCGCTGGGTTGAACGATCGCCGATCGGTTCGTCGCACCTGGGGCTGCTCTATACCGGCAACCTCGTCGGCGCCGTGCTCGGCACGCTGGGCGCGGGATTCTATCTGCTGCGTCTCTTCGACATGGACGTGACCACATACGTGGCGGTGGCGGCGAATGCGGCCGTGGCCGCCGTGGCGTGGGGGATCGCGCGGCGTGACGAATTAGGCTCGGATGTCGTGATCGATGCTGCCATCCGCGCGCCTATGCACGCGGACGCGCAGCCGGCTCGGCTGCGCCGCGTGATGCTGGCGTCCGCCTTGTCGGGGCTCTGCTCGCTGGCCGCGGAAGTGATTTGGACGCGCTCCCTCAGCTTGATCTTCAGCGCGACGGTCTACAGCTTCGCGATTATCCTCGCGGTCTTTCTCGCGGGGCTCGGCCTTGGCAGCGCCGCGGGATCGGCGTTGGCCCGCCGCACCCATCGTCCAGATGTCTGGCTCGGCTGGTGTCAACTCGCGAGCCTCGCGGCGATGGCATGGTCGGCTGTCATGCTCTGGGCCTCGTTGCCGTTCTGGCCGGTGAATACGACGCTCGCGTCGAGCATCTGGTTCAACTTTCAACTCGATCTCGTGCGCGCCGCGTGGGCGATCCTGCCGGGACCGATCCTCTGGGGCGCAAGTTTTCCGCTCGCCTTGGCGTCTGTCACGAGAGCGTCTGGTGATCCCGCGCGCGCGGTTGGGCGGCTGTATGCCGCGAACACGATCGGCGCGATTTTGGGCGCGCTCGCCACCAGCTTTCTGCTCATTCCGCGCATGGGCTCGCAGCACGCCGTGCAACTGCTGATGGCCATCGCCGCGCTCTCCGCGCTCGTGATGCTCTGGCCAGCGTCAGCCTCACGCATCCAGCGCGCCGCTACAGCGGCCGTGGTCATCGCCGCGCTGGTGCTGACGGGGAGTGTGCCCGCGCTGCCGCCAGTGCTCGTCGCCTATGGACGTCATGCGGCCGCGTGGTCGGGGCACACAGGGGAGATGTTGTTCGTCGGCGAAGGGATGCACGCATCGGTCGCGGTGTCGCGGCTTGAGAACGGCGTGTTGAACTACCACAACGCCGGCAAGATTCAGGCGTCCAGCCAGCCGCCGGACATGCGGCTGCAACGCATGCTCGGTCATCTGACGACCATCATTCCGCGTCACGCGCGCAAGGTGCTCGTCATCGGCTGCGGCGCGGGCGTCACGGCTGGCGCCGTCAGTGTCAGCCCGATGGTCGACGAGGTGACGATTGTCGACATCGAACCGCTCGTGCCGATGGTCGCGCGCGAGTATTTCGGGTCGGTGAACCACGAGGTTCTCAAGAACCCGAAGGTGCACGTGGTGGCCGACGATGCCCGGCATTATTTGATGACGACGAAAGAGACGTTCGACGCGATTACATCGGACCCGCTCGATCCGTGGGTGAAAGGCGCGGCGACGCTCTACACACAGGAGTTCTTCAACATCGCGCGCGAGCGGCTGAATCCGGGCGGCGTCATGACGCTCTTCGTGCAGCTCTACGAGAGCAGTCCTGAAGCGGTCAAGAGCGAGGTCGCAACCTTCTTCAGCGCGTTTCCGTCGGGCCTCATCTTCGGCAACACGTTTGACGGTAAAGCGATTGACACGGTGCTCGTCGGACAGATGGAAGAGCAGGAGCTCTATCTCGACGAGATCGACGCGGCGCTCAGGACGCCAGCGTTTGCGGCGGTGGCGCAGTCGCTCGGCGAAATCAATTTTGTTGGCACGACGGATCTCTTTGGCAACTACGCTGGCCGGGCGAAAGACTTGACGCCCTGGATGGCCGATGCCGAGATCAACCACGATCGCGATCTGCGATTGCAGTACCTTGCGGGAACAGGAGTCAACGTGCACGACGGCGATGCGATTTACGCGAGTCTCTTGGAGTACCGCACCTTTCCCGAGGATCTGTTTGTCGCCTCCGATAGCACGCTCTGGCGTCTCAAGCAGGCGATCGAAGGAGCGCGGGAATGATGCGGCGTTTACTGTTTGTCCTCGTCGCTGTGGCGGTGTCGGGATGTCGTGCCGCGCCGCCCTCTCCGCATCTCGTGCAACGCACGGAGCTGGAGATGGGCTCGTCGCTCACGCTGACCGCATGGACCGCCGACGAGACCGCGGCGAACGAGGCGTTTAGTCGCGTGTTCGCTGAGTTCGATCGGCTCGATCGCCTGATGAGCGTCTGGAAACCCGAGAGCGACATCGTCAAGGTGAATGCGGCGGCCGGTGTGCATCCGGTCGCCGTGAGCCCGGATGTCATCGACGTGGTGTCGATTGCACGGCAGGTCAGCGAGTGGACGGAGGGGAAGTTCGACATCACCTTTGGCGCGCTCTCGGATGTCTGGAAGTTCGATCAGGATCAGGACGACAGCATCCCAAGCGCGGAGGCAATTGCCGCGCGCCTGCCGTTCATTGATTACAGGCAGCTCAGGATCGATCCGGCGGCGGGGACACTGTTTCTCGCCAAGCAGGGGATGCGCGCGCATTTGGGTGGCATCGGCAAGGGCTACGCGGTGGACAAGGCCGTGGCGATTTTGCGCGAGCACGGCATCAACGACTTCATGGTGCAGGCCGGTGGCGATATGTACGTCGGTGGACGCCGTGGCGACAGAGCCTGGCGTCTCGGGATCAACGATCCGCGCGGGAAGGGCGGCGACAGCTTCGCCACGATCGAGCTCTCGAACGAAACACTGAGCACGTCAGGCGACTACGAGCGCTATTTCATCCGCGACGGCGTCCGGTACCATCACATCCTCGATCCGGCGCTGGGGCAGCCGGCGCGTGGCGCGCGCAGCGTCACGATCGTGACCAAGCGCGCGGTCATCGCCGATGGACTCTCGACCGGCGTATTCGTGCTCGGTCCGGAGAAAGGGATGGCGCTCATCGAGCGCCTGCCAGATGTGGAAGGGGTGATCGTGACGTCGAAGAACGAGGTGCTCGTGTCGAGCGGCCTCAAAGGGCGGGTGACGCTGGTACACCAGCCGGCTGATTTCCCTTGATGCCCGCCGCGGCCCACTTTTCTTTCTTGGTGATGATGAGCCAGTGGACGCACGTCGCCTTGTCGCGATAGATCCGCTCGCAATCATCGCAGCGCACGCACTCGGTTTTCACGATCGCCGGTCCCTGAATCGCGCCCCACTCGCACGCGCGCTCGCAGAGTTTGCAACTCTTGCACTCTGACCAGCGCTTGATTGGCAGAAGCGTCGTCACCTTCGCGATGACGCCAAGCGCCGCGCCGACAGGACACAAAAACCGGCAGTAGAGATTTCGCACGACGAGCGTTGCGACCAGAAGGACGCCGAGCAGCGTCCACATCGTGACGTTGCCGAGACCGGTGAACATCCAGAACGGTTCGACGTAGCGGTAGACGAACATGTCGTGCGTGACGGCAAAGTAGATCAGCACGCCGAGCAGCAGGCCGAACTTGATGTAGCTGGCGCGGCGTTCGAGCCAGAGCGGCGGATTGCGGCGGATCGCCTTCGGAACAACGGCGTCGAGAATCTGCGTGAAGGCGCCAAAGGCGCACATCCGGCCGCAGTAGAAACGGCCCCACACGAGCGTTGACGCCAGCGTGAAGGTGGCGAACATATACCACGCGATGCCGCGCTTGAACTCCGGGAAGGCGGACGCGGCGGCCGTCGCGACTGCCGACGCGGACCATGTGCCGCC
Organism: Acidobacteriaceae bacterium; assembly: GCA_031274845.1. GTDB lineage: Bacteria > Acidobacteriota > Vicinamibacteria > Vicinamibacterales > CAVVIG01 > CADEEX01. Next base: position 2,805 of record JAISPN010000091.1, on the reverse strand, counting down.
GGGAATCTCTGTGACAGCCCGGATCGAGTCGACGAAGCGAAACAGATCGGTCACCGAGACCATCGTCCCCTTCGTGACGCCGAGATAGGCGACCGTCGCGGCAAGCGTGGCGTACTTAAGCGGCTTGCTGCGCCGCGAGAAGCTCGCGAGCGCCAGGCCGATGAGCGCGGCCGTCAGGCCGATGTCGATCCACTGCGGACGCAGAATGTCGGTCCACGTTTCAACCGCTTCGGGCTCGTCGCTGAATCCCCATGGGTCGGCGGCGGGCGCCTGTGCCCGGAGGATCGCTGTCGTGCTGGCGAGAACGAGCGTGACGAGGAGGAGAGCGTTACGCGCCGCGCGCCTCAACGCTTCACCGCGTCGGGCGAGAGAAAGGCCCGGGCCATCGCGCGGGAGCTATCGCGAATCGCGCGCGTTGCGCTGGCGATGCTGAGACTGGCGCGGGAGACCGCGTCCACGTCCTGGCCGACACGAAACGGATCGAGGATGCTCTTGTTCGTGAACTGATTCGCGAAGGCCCGAGGTTCTACTGAGAAGTAGCCGTAAGGCTCCGAGTGGTAGTCGACGAAGACCCCTTTGATGATGCCCTGCAGATCCATGCCGATGAGGATGTGGATCGGGCCATGGTAGCCATGTTCGTTCGGCACCAGATCGGTCGTCCAGAAGGCGTAGCCGAGGAGCGGCGCGTTGGGATCTTTTGTGGGGTCGGCGCCGTACGCTTCGAAGTGCAACGGCGTGCCGGTGAGCGGCGAAAACGCGACGGCGGCGGGAAAGAGCCGCTTGAGGTACGCCTCCGGCTTGGGGTTCGTATAAATGCGATCGGCGGCGAAGAGCACCATTCCACTCGCGGCAACCGACAGAACGATCGCTAGCAGCTTTCTGACCACGCAGCCTCCCGATGAGCGCAGAAATTATGCTACAGACGGCGGTCAAACAGGCGGGGATCTTCGTGCGGCAGACGGATGCGCGGCGTCGTTACGGTTCGCATATGACGCGCGCCCCGCCCGTCGCCGCCATGAGCCGTGTTATGATTTTTTTCTCACCTCACGACGCGTCCCCATCGTCCAGAGGCCTAGGACGTGGCCCTTTCAAGGCCAAAACCCGGGTTCGAATCCCGGTGGGGACGCCACTCTTTCGTTTTCGCATGTGGAAGTCGGTCTGGCTTGACGGCTGGTTGATATTTCAGTATTTGTAGAAATACTGATGATGGCCAAGCCGAATGCGGAGCGGGTGGCGCGTTGCGCGGACATGTTTGCGGCGATGGGGACCGAGCCGCGTTTGCGGATCATGCAGCGGCTGCTGGCGGCACATCCGGACGGCATGGTGGTTGGCGAGATCGCGGACGACCTGGACATTACAGGCTCCACGCTGTCGCATCATCTCGACAAGCTGAAGGGGGAAGGGCTGGTGAACGTCCAGCGCGAGGGGACGTTCCTGCGCTATTCGGCGAATACGGATGCGCTGCAGGAACTGCTCGGATTTCTCTACGCGGAGTGCTGCACCCGCAACAAGGCGATTGAACCTCGCTGCATCGTGACGGAGCGCCGATGACGATGCCGGAGACGCTGCCGCGAAGGCTTGTGGCGGAAGGGCTCGGGACCGGGTGGCTGCTCTGCGCGATTGTGGGGTCCGGCATCATGGCCGAGCGATTGTCTGGCGGCAATAGCGGGATCGCGCTGCTTTGTAACTCGCTTGCCACCGGCGCGGCGCTCATCGTGGTGATCCTGACGTTCGGCGCGGTGTCTGGCGCGCATTTTAATCCCGTGGTGACGCTGGCGGACGCCTCGCAAGGTGGCCTTCCGTGGCGCGAGGTCGCGCCCTACATCGCGTCTCAGATGGGCGGCGCGTTCCTTGGCGTTGTAGCCGCGCACGCGATGTTCGATCTGCCGCTCGTTCAGTGGTCGGGCCATGTGCGAAGCGGCGCGCCGCAACTGGTGAGCGAGGCCATCGCGACCTTCGGACTGCTGGCCACCATCTGGGGGACGAGCCGCCGCCGCCCGGAGTCGGTTCCGTTTGCCGTGGGGCTGTACATCACGGCGGCGTATTGGTGTACCTCCTCAACGTCATTTGCCAACCCCGCGGTCACGCTGGCGAGAGCGTTCACGGATACGTTTACCGGAATCCGTTTCAGTGACACACCGGCGTTCATCGGAGGACAGCTCATTGGCGCGTGCGCGGCCACCGTGGTGTTTCGCTGGCTCGTGCCCGCGCGTCCCGATCCTGTCAGGAGGAGTTGATGACCGTACCGAATCTGTTCAACGTGCTCTTTCTCTGCACTGGTAATTCCGCCCGCTCGATTCTGGCGGAGGCCGCCATGAATCATGCGGCCATCGGCGGCGGGAAGTTCAAGGCGTTCAGCGCGGGGAGTCACCCCGCTGGGTACGTGCATCCGCTCGCGCTGGAACTCTTGCGCGAGCAGCGGTTCCCCACGGAGCATCTGCGGAGCAAGCGCTGGGAGGAGTTCTCCGGCCCGGACGCGCCGCATCTCGATTTCGTGTTCACGGTGTGCGACAACGCCGCGGCCGAAGTCTGCCCCGTGTGGCCGGGACAACCGATGACCGCGCATTGGGGCGTCCCGGACCCGGCTGCCGTGACCGGGACGGAAGAGGAGCGGCGCCGCGCCTTTCGCGAGGCGTTTTACGTCCTCTCTCGACGGATCAATCTCTTTGCGTGCCTGCCGTTCGACGCGCTTAACGGGATGGCGCTGAAGCAACAGCTCGACAAGATCGGCTGCGAACGCTAACACAGCGTCCGTCTCGCGTGCGTGCCGCTGCGGTGAGATGACTGCTCGCCACGAGTGTCAGT
>JAISPN010000082.1 GCA_031274845.1 Acidobacteriaceae bacterium | reverse complement strand
GGGCATGGCCCGGAGCCTTGGGACCAAAAGCCTACAGCCGTTTGTAGCGCTCGGTTTCCACTCTCGGTCTTTAACGCATGTACAGCCTTCCCAAGACCGTCTACCGCGAGCGCATCGACTACTCGAAGATCAAAACGACCGTTCCGATCCCGAATCTGATCGAAATCCAGAAGAAATCCTACGAACGCTTTCTGCAGATGAACAAGCTGCCGAGCGAGCGCGAGGATGCCGGTCTGCAGTCGGTGTTCAAGTCGGTCTTTCCGATCAGCGATTTTCGCGAGAACTCGTCGCTCGAGTTCATCGAGTATTCGATTGGCAACTGGGAGTGCAAGTGCGGCAAGTTGCAGGGGCTCCATCACCTGCGCAAGCCGTGCAGCCACTGTGGCACGACGCTCGTTGCCGATCCGTACGGCGACCGCGAAGTGCTCTGCCCAAGCTGCGGCAAGGGCAATCATGCCCACGGTGATGTCTGCGACATCTGCGGCAACACCATCGCCCTGAAGCTCAAATACGACGTCGATGAATGTCAGGAGCGCGGCATGACCTACGCCGTGCCGCTGAAGGTGACGATCCGTCTCGTGGTCTGGAACAAGGATCCTGAGACTGGCGTCAAGACCATCCGCGACATCAAGGAGCAGGAGGTCTACTTCGGCGACATTCCGCTGATGACGGAGAACGGCACCTTCATCATCAACGGCACCGAGCGTGTCATCGTCAGTCAGTTGCACCGGTCGCCGGGCGCGTTCTTCCACTCGGAAGACAAGACGCTCTACATCGCGCAAATTATTCCGTATCGCGGCTCGTGGGTCGAGTTCGAGTACGACGTCAAGAACCTGCTCTACGTCCGCATCGACCGCAAGCGCAAGTTCCTCGCCTCGGTGTTCCTGCGCGCGCTCGGTCTGCGCGGCGCCGACGAGATCATCCGCGCGTTCCACACGGTCGACAAGCTGCACCTCAAGAACGGCAGCATCACGTGGGGTGTCGCCGACAGCCTGGTGGGCTTGCGCGCTGCCAAGGATCTCGTCGTTCCCGGCGAGAACTTCACGGTGCAGGCCGGCAAGAAGATCACCAAGAACGCGGTCGAAGCGCTGAAGCGCGCCAACGTGCCGTCGGTCGAGATCTCTGACGCCGAACTCGAAGGCGCGTATGCCGCGGCCGACGTGGTCGATCCGTCGACCGGCGAAGTGATCCTCGAAGCCAACGAGCCGCTCGAACCGCGCGTGCTGTCGATGGCGCAGGAAAAGGATCTTGCGCTCATCGAGGTCTTCTTCCCGGAGAAGGACGAAGTCGGGTCGATTGTCAGCCAGACGCTGAAGAAGGACCCGATCCACACGCACGAAGAAGCGCTCATCGAGATCTACCGCCGTCTGCGTCCCGGCGATCCTCCGACGCTCGACAGCTCGCGGTCGCTCTTCGAGAACATGTTCTTCAACCCGCAGAAGTACGACTTCTCGCGGGTGGGCCGCCTGAAGCTGAACACCAAGCTCGCGCTGAACACGCCGCTCGACGAGAAGATTCTGCACCCGCAGGATTTCTACGAGGTCATCAAGTACCTTCTCAAGCTGCGCCGCAACACGGCCAACGTGGACGACATCGATCACCTGGGCAATCGCCGCGTCCGTTCCGTCGGCGAACTCCTCGAGAACCAGTTCCGTATCGGGCTGGTCCGCATGGAGCGCGCCATCAAGGAAAAGATGTCGGTCTACCAGGAAATGGCGACCGCCATGCCGCACGACCTCATCAACGCGAAGCCGGTCATGGCCGCGATTCGCGAGTTCTTCGGGTCGTCGCAGCTGTCGCAGTTCATGGACCAGACGAACCCGTTGTCGGAGATCACGCACAAGCGTCGTCTCTCGGCGCTCGGGCCCGGCGGTCTGTCGCGCGAACGCGCCGGCTTCGAGGTGCGCGACGTGCACCCGACGCACTACGGCCGCATCTGCCCGATTGAGACGCCGGAAGGTCCGAACATCGGCCTCATCTCGTCGCTGTCGTGCTACGCGCGCATCAACGAGTTCGGCTTCATCGAATCGCCGTACCGCAAGGTGAAGGATGGCCGGGTCGTCGATTTCTGCATCATCACCAACGCCGGCGGGTCGAAGTACAAGGCTGGCGAGATTGTCGACGCCGACGAGCTCGTCTCCGAAGACGGCCGCTCGAAGAAGAAGGGCGTCGAGTTCGAGCCGTATTCGTACTACCTCTCGGCGTGGGAAGAAGATCAGTACGTCATCGCGCAGGCCAACGCGAAGGTGGACGACCGGGGCGGTCTGGTCGAAGAGCGTGTCTCGGCGCGGCAGGCGGGTAACTTCCTGCTGGCGCCGCGCGAGGCGGTGCAGTTCATCGACGTGTCGCCGAAGCAACTCGTGTCCGTCGCCGCGTCGCTCATCCCGTTCCTCGAGAACGACGACGCGAACCGCGCGCTGATGGGATCGAACATGCAGCGTCAGGCGGTGCCGCTGCTCCGTGCCCGCTCGCCGTTTGTCGGCACCGGCATGGAGTACATCACGGCCCGCGATTCGGGGGCGGTCATCGTCGCTCGCCGATCCGGCACCATCGACTACGTCGACTCGCAGCGCATCGTCGTGCGCGTCGAGAGCGAGGTGGAAGACGGCAAGGAGATGGGCGCCGACATCTACCCGATGACCAAGTTCAAGCGGTCCAACCAGAACACCTGTATCACCCAGAAGCCGATCGTCAAGGTGGGCCAGAAGGTGCACAAGGGGCAGGTGCTCGGTGATGGTCCGTGCACGGAGCTTGGCGAGCTCGCGCTCGGCCGGAACGTGCTAGTCGCGTTCATGCCGTGGCGCGGCTACAACTTCGAAGACGCGATTCTCGTCTCCGAGCGGATGGTCAAGGACGATTACTACACGTCCATCCACATCGAGGAGTTCGAGATCGAGTCGCGCGACACCAAGCTCGGTCCGGAAGAAATTACGCGCGACATTCCGAACGTGTCGGAAACGTTCCTGCGCGATCTCGACGAGAGCGGCATCATCCGCATCGGCGCCAACGTCAAGCCGGGAGACATCCTGGTTGGCAAGGTGACGCCGAAGGGCGAGACGCAACTGACGCCCGAAGAGAAGCTGCTCCGCGCGATTTTCGGCGAGAAGGCCGGCGACGTGCGCGACGCCTCGCTCATCTGCCCGCCCGGCATCGAAGGCATCATCGTTGGCGTGAAGATCTTCTCGCGGAAAGGCATCGAGAAGGACGACCGCGCCAAGGCCATCGAGCAGGACGAGCTCGACATGATGGAGAAGAACCTTCAGGACGAGATCCGCATCCTTCACGACGAGGTGAAGAAGCGCATGATCGGGACGCTGAAGGGACACTCGCTCCGCGCGGACGTGTTCGACGAACACGGCCGCGAACGCGTGCTCAAGAAGGGGACCGAGCTCACCGAGGACGCGCTGCAGCAGTTGCCGTACGGCGTGATGGTGCGCCTGAAGCTCTCCGGTGACGGGACGCGGCTCGAAGACGAGCTGCACGATCTCGAAGAGCGGACCGAACGTCAGGTCGAGGTGATCAAGAACCTCTTCGAAGAGAAGAAGGAGAAGATTCGCCGCGGCGACGAACTGCCTCCGGGCGTCATCAAGCTCGTGAAGGTGTACGTGGCGATGAAACGCAAGCTGTCGGTCGGCGACAAGATGGCCGGCCGCCACGGTAACAAGGGCGTCATCGCGCGCATTCTGCCGGAAGAAGACATGCCGTATCTGCCGGACGGCACGCCAGTCGAGATCGTCCTCAATCCGCTCGGCGTTCCCTCGCGTATGAACGTCGGTCAGATTCTCGAGACGCACCTCGGATGGGCGGCGCACGCGCTCGGCCTCTACTTCGCGACGCCGGTGTTCGACGGCGCGACGGAGAACGAGATCAAGAAGTGGCTGGATCAGGCAGGTCTGCCCGGCGGCGGCAAGACGCGGCTGCACGACGGCATGACGGGCGAGCAGTTCGAGCAGAACGTCACCGTCGGCTACATCTACATGCTGAAGCTGTCGCACCTGGTTGACGACAAGATCCACGCGCGTTCGATCGGACCGTACTCGCTCATCACCCAGCAGCCGCTCGGTGGCAAGGCGCAGTTTGGCGGTCAGCGGTTTGGAGAAATGGAAGTGTGGGCGCTCGAAGCCTACGGCTCGGCGCACATCCTTCAGGAACTCCTCACCGCGAAGTCGGACGATGTCACGGGCCGCGCGAAGATTTACGAGGCGATCGTCAAGGGCGATGCGTCGTTCACGGCGGGGCTGCCGGAATCGTTTAACGTCCTCATCCGCGAACTCCAGTCGCTCTGTCTGGACGTCGAGCTGATGAAGACGAAGAAGAAGTTAACGGAAGTCGCTCCTCAACCTGTGCTGGAGGAGGTCTAAATAGATGCGTCCTAATTTTCACGACCGGTCAGCGCTGACGAGCGACTTTGACGCGATCAAGATCAGTCTGGCGTCGCCAGACAAGATCTTGTCGTGGTCGCACGGCGAAGTGACCAAGCCGGAAACCATCAACTACCGCACGTTCAAACCGGAACGTGATGGCTTGTTCTGCGCGAAGATCTTCGGGCCGATCACCGACTGGGAGTGCTTGTGCGGCAAGTACAAGCGCATGAAGCACCGCGGGGTGATCTGCGACAAGTGCGGCGTCGAAGTGACGCAGGCAAAGGTCCGCCGTGAGCGCCTTGGCCACATTACGCTGGCCACGCCGGTCAGCCACGTGTGGTTCTTCAAGGGGCTGCCGAGCCGGATCGGCCACCTGCTCGACATCTCGCTGCGCGATCTCGAACGCGTGCTCTATTTCGAAGCCTACGTCGTCGTCGATCCGGGCGACACCGAGCTCAAGCAGAACCAGTTGCTCAACGAGGAGCAGTTCCGCAAGGCGAAGGAAGAGCACTCCGATCCCCGCTCGGGGATGCCGCGGTTCCGCGCGCAAATGGGCGCGGAAGCGATCAAGGAACTGCTGAAGCGCGTCAACGTCGATCGCCTCTCGATCGAGATGCGCGACAAGATGAAGACGGAGCAGTCGGCCCAGAAGAAGCTGAAGTACGCCAAGCGTCTGAAGGTGGTCGATTCGTTCCGCAAGTCGAGCAACCGACCCGAGTGGATGATTCTCGATGTCATCCCGGTCATTCCGCCCGAACTGCGTCCGCTCGTGCCGCTCGACGGCGGCCGGTTTGCGACCTCTGACCTGAACGATCTCTATCGCCGCGTCATCAACCGGAACAACCGGTTGAAGAAGCTGATGGAGCTCAAGGCGCCCGACGTCATCATCCGCAACGAGAAGCGCATGCTGCAGGAAGCGGTGGACGCGCTCTTCGACAACGGCCGCCGTGGCCGCGTGCTGCGTGGCGCGAACAACCGTCCGCTCAAGTCGCTGTCCGACACGCTCAAGGGCAAGCAGGGGCGTTTCCGTCAGAACCTGCTCGGCAAGCGCGTCGACTACTCGGGCCGTTCGGTCATCGTCGTCGGCCCGGAGCTGAAGCTGCACCAGTGCGGTCTTCCCAAGAAGATGGCGCTCGAGCTCTTCAAGCCGTTCATCTACAACAAGCTCGAAGAGCGCGGTCTCGTCGCGACCATCAAGCAAGCGAAGGAGATGGTCGAACTGCAGCGTCCTGAAGTGTGGGACGTGCTCGAAGAAGTGATTCGCGAGCATCCGGTGCTCTTGAACCGCGCGCCGACGCTGCACCGTCTCGGCATTCAGGCGTTCGAGCCGGTGTTGGTTGAAGGCAAGGCGATCCGCATCCACCCGCTCGTCTGCACGGCGTTCAACGCGGACTTCGACGGCGACCAGATGGCCGTCCACATCCCGTTGTCGCCCGAAGCGCAGATCGAAGCGTCGGTGCTGATGCTCTCGAGCAACAACATCCTCTCGCCCGCGCACGGCGCGCCGATTGCGATTCCGTCGCAGGACATCGTGCTCGGGTGCTACTACCTGACGAAGGCCAAGAGCGGCGCGAAGGGCGAAGGGCGCGCGTTCGGCAATGCCGACGATGTGATGCTGGCGCTCGAAGCGGGCGAACTCGAAACGCTCTCGCCGATCCGTCTTCGCTTTACCGGCGATCTGCAGGATCTGACGACGGCGCGTGACGATCAGGATGTGCTTCGCACCGAAGTGCAAACGGTCGCGAGCAAGATCATCAACACCACCGTCGGCCGCGTGATTCTGAATCAGGCGCTGCCTCCGGGCATGCCGTACGTCAACGGTCTGCTCAAGAAGAAGGGGCTGCAGCAACTGGTTCAGAGCTGCTACCTCAAGTTCGGGCTCGAGAAGACCGTCGTGATGCTCGACTCGCTCAAGCACGTCGGCTTCACCTACGCGACGCGGTCGGGGCTGTCGATCGGCATCGACGACTTGATCATCCCGAAAGAGAAGGCGCCGCTTGTTACCAAGGCGCGCGACGAAGTGATCAAGGTCGAATCGCAGTACCTCGAAGGGGCGATCACCAACGGTGAGCGCTACAACAAGGTCATCGCGATTTGGTCGGAAGCGACCGAAGAGATCGCCAACGCCATGTTCAGCGAAATGGAAGCGCTGGACAAGGAAGGGCGCACCTTCAACCCGGTCTACATCATGGCCGACTCCGGCGCGCGCGGATCGAAACAGCAGATCCGTCAGCTCGCCGGGATGCGCGGCCTGATGGCGAAGCCGTCAGGGGAAATCATCGAGACGCCGATCACGGCGAACTTCCGTGAAGGCCTCGAGGTGCAGCACTACTTCATCTCGACGCACGGCGCTCGTAAGGGTCTTGCCGACACGGCGCTCAAGACGGCGGACTCGGGCTATCTCACCCGGCGTCTGGTGGACGTGGCGCAAGACGTTATCATCCACGAGCACGACTGCGGCACGGTGGACGGCATCGAAGCGCGCGCGATTGTCGAATCGGGCGAGATCATCGAGCCGCTGCGCGACCGCATCATTGGCCGCGCCACACTTGAGAAGATCACCGACCCGTTCACCGGCGAGACGATCGTCGACGTGAACGAGGTGATGGACGAAGAGACGTCGGCCAGAATTCAGGACGCCGGTATCGAGAAGGTGAAGATCCGCTCGGTGCTCACCTGCGGCAGCCGCCGCGGCGTCTGCGCGAAGTGCTACGGCCGCGACCTGGCCACCGGCAAGATGGTGGAACTCGGTCAGGCGGTCGGCGTCATCGCCGCGCAGTCGATCGGCGAGCCCGGCACGCAGTTGACGATGCGAACGTTCCACATCGGCGGCACGGCGTCTCGCGTGTCCGAGCAGTCGACGCTCGAAGCGCGCAACGCCGGCACGGTCCGCTTCCAGGGCATGCAGGTCGTGCAGGCCAAGGACGGCAACCTGGTCGTCATGAACCGCAGCGGTTCGCTCGTCATTCAGGACGCGAAGGGGCGCGATCGCGAGCGCTACCCGATCGTCTACGGCGCGCGGCTCAAGGTGAAGGACGGGCAGGCGGTCGAACAGGGGCAGAACCTGGTCGAGTGGGATCCGTATACGTTCTCGATCCTCACCGAAGAAGCCGGACAGATCCGCTTCAAGGACATCCTCGAAGGCGTTACCGTTCACGAAGAAGTGGACGAGGTGACGGGGCTGTCGCGCTACATCATCGTCGACTCGCCGGACGAGAAGAAGCAGCCGGCGATCGAGATCAAGGGCAAGGACGGCAAGATCTCCCGCAAGTACCACATGCCGGTCCACGCGCACCTCATGGTGCAGGACGGCGAGACGGTCTCGGCGGGCGACGTGCTCGCCAAGATTCCGCGCGAAACGACGAAGACCAAAGACATCACCGGTGGTTTGCCGCGTGTCGTCGAGCTCTTCGAAGCGCGGAAGCCGCGCGAGACGGCGGTCATCTCCGAGATCGACGGCATCGTCAAGCACGGTGGCGTCGTCAAGGGACAGCGGAAGATCCTCATCGTGCCGGACGAACCTGGCGCCGAACCGCGGGAGTACTCGCTGCCGCGCGGCGTGCACGTCAACGTGCAGGAAGGCGAGCGCGTTCGCGCGGGCGAGCCGCTGATGGACGGTCCGAGCAATCCGCACGACATTCTCAACGTGCTTGGTGAGAAGGCGTTGCAGGCGTACCTCGTGAACGAAATTCAGGAGGTCTACCGTCTGCAGGGCGTCAACATCAACGACAAGCACATCGAAACCATCGCGCGTCAGATGATGCGGTGGGTGAAGATCGAGGATGTGGGCGACACCGAGTTCCTCATCGAGGAGCAGACCGACAAGTTCCGCTTCCTCGAAGAGAACGAACGCGTCATCGCGAACGGTGGCCGTCCGGCGCAGGGCCGGCCGCTGCTGCTCGGGATTACGAAGGCATCGCTCTCGACCGATTCGTTCATCTCCGCGGCGTCGTTCCAGGAAACGACGCGCGTGCTCACCGAGGCGTCCATCTCCGGCAAGATCGATCACTTGCGCGGTCTGAAGGAGAACGTCACGATGGGCCGCCTCATTCCCGCGGGAACCGGCTTCGAGTGCTACCGCCACGTCGCCATCCCGCCAGACGAGCCGCCACCACCGCCGGCGCCGATCCAGCCGACGGACGACGAACTCGAACTGGAACGCGACATGGAATACTTCGTGGAGCCAGACGAGGCGCTCGCGCCAAGAACGGGCGACGTGGAGTAACGTCCGCGTCGAACGTCAAGACACACAGAAGGGCGATGGCCAAGATGGTCATCGCCCTTTTGCTTTTCTTGGCTGAATTTTGAGTTTGTCTGAGGGATTTGTCGAGAAAGTGACCACGGAACGCGGCGTTGGAGTGATGCCGCGCTCCGTGGAAATGGCGAGACGTTAGAACGAATACGCGACGTTCAATTCCATGATGCGTGGCTGAACGATCGACGTGGCATTGCCAAATGTCGGTCCAGAACGCGTCTGAATCGTCAGCGCCGTCGAGTTGTTGAGGGCGTTGAAGATATTGGCGCGGATCGTCGCTTTTTGCGATCCAGCGAAGCGGATGCTCTTTTCGATCCGGACGTCGGTTAAGTGATAGTCCGGTGTCCAGAGGCTGCCAATCGGCTCGGCATTAACGACGAGGGTTGGGATCGTCGTGCCACCCGTTAGCACGACCGTTCGAGCGGTAGGCGTCCCGTTGCGATACTCATAGTTCACTGCCGCTGTGAGGCCGAAGGGGAGCTTTGAGTAGGCTCCGGAGACCTTGGCTGT
>JAISPN010000310.1 GCA_031274845.1 Acidobacteriaceae bacterium | reverse complement strand
CGATGCGCTCGCGGTAGACGTTCTTGGGAAGGCTGTACATGCGTTAAAGACCTCGAGTGGAAACCGAGCGCTAAAAACGGCTGTAGGCTTTAGGTCCCAAGGCTCCGGGCCATGCCCGGAGCTGAGAGCCTAAAGCCCAGAGCCCAGTCTGATAAACAGTGGAGCCCGAAGGGCTCGCGACTACTTGATCTCGACTTTCGCGCCGACCGCTTCGAACTGCTTCTTGATCTTCTCTGCCTCGTCCTTCGCGATGCCTTCCTTGATCGTCTTCGGCGCGCTCTCGACGAGGTCCTTGGCTTCCTTCAGTCCCAGGCTGGTCGCTTCGCGGACAACCTTGATCACGTTGATCTTCGCCGCCGCGTCGAATCCGGTGAGCACCACGGTGAACTCGGTCTTCTCTTCCGCCGCCGCTGCCGCACCGCCACCCGCGGCCGCGCCGCCGCCCGCAAACACCGGCATCGCTGCCGCCGCGGACACGCCGAGCTCCGCTTCGAGCGTCTTCACGAGCTGCGAGAGCTCGAGCACGCTGATGCCCTTGATGTAGTCGACCACCTGCTGCTGCGTCACTTCGGCCATTTCTGTCTCTCCTACTTGGCTCTAGGCTCTCAGGCGCTAGGCCGTATCTCTTTAACGTTCGTGCTCTCAGGCGCCTCACGGCCTTAAGAGCCTTATTGTTCGCTTCGCTTCTTCTCTGCGGCCGTGAGCACGTTCATGAGATCGCGCGGCACGGCGTTCAACACGCTGACGAGTTGCACCATCGGCGCTTGCAGCGTGCCGAGGAGCTTGGCGTAGAGTTCGGGCTTGCCCGGGAGCGACGCAAGGTCGCCGACATCGGTCGCTTTCGCGGGACGTCCACCCACGACGGCCGCCTTGATCACAAGCTGCGGCGCGCCTTTGATGAAGGTCGTGAGCGTCTTGGCGAGCGCCACCGGATCGCTCTCCGTGTACGCCACCGCGGTCGCCCCTTCGAAGTGCGCATCGAGCGACTCGAACGAGGTGCCCTTGATCGCGCGCTTGGCGAGCGTGTTCTTGACGACCTTGTAGGACGCCTTCACCCCACGCAACTGCCGGCGAAGATCGGTGACCTGCGGGACGTCCAGACCCTTGAATTCGAGCAGAATCGCGCTGTCCGAGCCCTTGAATGCGGACTCGAGCGCTTCGAGCTCGACGGCTTTGTCTGCTTTCGTGACCGCCATTAGTGTTTCACCACCGCTTCGATGTTCGCCGTGTCGATCCGGACGCCCGGACCCATCGTCGACGACAACGTGACGCTCTTCAGATACTTGCCCTTCGCCGCTGACGGCTTCGCCTTGACGATGCTGTCGACCAGCGCGTGCGCGTTGGCGACCAACGAGTCGCTCGAGAAGGACGACTTGCCCACCGGAGCATGGATGATGCCGGTCTTGTCGACGCGGAACTCCACTTTACCGGCTTTGATTTCCTGCACCGCCTTGCGGATGTCCGTGGACACCGTGCCCGTCTTCGGGTTCGGCATCAGGCCACGCGGCCCGAGCACCTTGCCGAGACGTCCAACCGCGCGCATCATGTCCGGCGTCGCGACGACGGCATCGAAATCAACCCAGCCGCCCAAAATCCGTTCGACGATTTCCTCACCGCCAACGAAATCCGCGCCCGCCTCGGTTGCTTCTTTCTGCTTCTCGCCACCCGCGATGACCAGCACGCTCTTGGTCTTGCCCAGACCGTGCGGCAGCACCACCGTGCCACGTACCATCTGATCCGCGTGCTTCGGATCGACGCCAAGGCGAAGCGTGAGCTCCACCGTCTCGTCGAACTTCGCAAACTTCACCTTCTGCACGAGCGGTATGGCCTCTTCGATCGAGTAGGCTCGATCGTCGACCTTCGCCCGGGCAGCGGTGTATTTCTTTCCGTGCCTGCGCATTCAGTCTCCCGTGGTGCAAACGAGCTGTCGAACAGCTCTCCCACTCTTAAGCCAACTCAGAGTGCAACACTCTGAACTAGCGGTACACGTCCTCAGCCGATGACGTCGAGTCCCATCGACCGCGCCGTTCCGGCGACGGTCTTGACGGCAGACTCGATCGTGTCGCAATTGAGGTCGGGCATCTTCAGCTTCGCGATGTCCTCGACCTGCTTTGCCGTCACCGTTCCGACCTTGTTGCGGTTCGGTTCGGCAGAGCCCTTCGCGATGTTGGCGGCGCGCTTCAGCAACACCGGCGCCGGCGGCGTCTTGGTGATGAAGCTGTAGCTGCGGTCCGCATACACGGTGACGACCACGGGGATGATGAGCCCCTCGTCCTTCGCCGTCTTCGCGTTGAAGTTCTTGCAGAAGTCCATGATGTTGACGCCTTGCGGGCCGAGCGCGGTCCCCACAGGCGGCGCCGGCGTTGCCTTGCCGGCGGCAATCTGGAGCTTCACCAATGCCTGAATTTTTTTCGCCATCTTGAAACTGACCTAACCTGCTAGATCTTCTCGACTTGCAAAAAGTCCAGTTCGACCGGTGTCGAGCGGCCGAAGATCGTCACCATCACCTTCAACGTGTTCTTGTCGAGATTCACTTCGTCGACCACGCCGTTGAAGCTGGTGAAGGGCCCTTCGTTGATCCGCACCTGCTCGCCCTTCTCGAACATGTACTTCGGCTTCGGTTTCTCCGCCGCCGTCTTCACCTGCGTCAGGATCTGATCGACTTCGTCCTTACTGAGCGGCGTCGGCTTGGCGCCAGCGCCCACAAAGCCGGTGACCTTCGGCGTGTTCTTGACGACGTGCCACGCGTGGTCGGACATGCTCATCTCGACCAGAATGTAGCCGGGAAAAAACCGCTTCGACGTCACCACCTTGCGGCCGGCGCGCATCTCCACGACATCCTCGGTCGGAATCAGCACTTCGCCGATTTCATTCTCCAGACCAAAGACGTGCACGCGCTGCTGCAGCGACTCGGCGACTTTCTTCTCAAAGCCCGAGTAGGTATGCACGATGTACCACCGCTTGCGGCTCTCGCTCTGGGAGGGCGCCGCGTCCGAGGCGACTTCACGGATATCCGTCATGCCCCACCCAACGTGCGGAAGATCCACTGCACGAGCGTATTGATGCCGTAGTCGAGCGTGAACAGATACAACCCGAAAAAGCTCGAGGTCAGGATCACGATCACCGTCGTTGCGTAAACTTCCTTCTTCGACGGCCAGGTGACGCGCTTCAGTTCGTTGCGCACTTCCGTCAGAAAGACGCGGAAGCGCTCAAAGCGCCCGCCGGCGACCTCTTTGACGGAATCAATGGTGGTAGTGTCAGCCACGGCCTGAATACCTTCCCTAACAGCGGTCCACAACTGGCAGGACAGGAGGGAATCGAACCCCCAACCCCCGGTTTTGGAGACCGGTGCTCTGCCAATTGAGCTACTGTCCTACGAAACCTCATCGCACGCGATCCCACGCGCGCGAACGCTTGCCTACTTCGTCTCTTTATGAGCCGTGTGCTTGCGGCAGAAGCGGCAGTACTTGCTGAACTCCAACCGCTCGGTCGTCTTCTTCTTGTTCTTCGTCGTGCTGTAGTTGCGACGCTTGCAGTCGCCACACGCGAGGCTGACGATATCTCTCATGGTTCGAACCTTGTCCGGCGCCCGGCGCTAGGCCTGACGCTGAAACACGAACGCGTGGCGCCAGACTCGTGCCTGACGCCACACGTCCAACGTCTTTCCTCTTACTCGATGATTTCCGTAATCGTGCCGGCGCCGACGGTGCGGCCGCCTTCACGGATAGCAAACCGTCCACCCTTTTCGAGCGCGACCGGCGTGAGCAACTCCGCCGAAATCGTCGTGTTGTCGCCCGGCATCACCATCTCCACGCCCTCCGGCAGCTTGAGCGTGCCGGTGACGTCGGTGGTGCGGATGTAGAACTGTGGACGATAGCCGTTGAAGAACGGCGTGTGACGGCCGCCCTCTTCCTTCGAGAGGATGTAGACCTCGCCCTTGAACTTCGTGTGCGGCTTGATGGTGCCCGGCTTCGCCAGCACCTGACCGCGCTCGACGTCGTCTTTTTCCACGCCGCGGAGCAGGACACCAATGTTGTCGCCCGCCACGCCCTCGTCGAGCAGCTTGCGGAACATTTCGACGCCGGTGACGATCTTCTTCTCGGTCGGACGGAAACCGACGATTTCGATTTCCTCGCCCACCTTCACCTTGCCGCGATCGACGCGGCCGGTGACGACGGTGCCACGGCCCGAGATCGAGAAGACGTCTTCGATCGGCATCATGAACGGCTTGTCGACTTCGCGCTCCGGCAGCGGGATGTAGCTGTCGAGCGCATCCATCAACTTGACCACGCTCTCAACGCCCGCCGGATCGCCCTGCAGCGCCTTGAGCGCCGACACGCGAACCACCGGCACATCGTCGCCCGGGAAGTTGTAGGACTTGAGGAGCTCGCGCACCTCGAGTTCGACGAGGTCGAGGAGCTCGGGATCGTCAATCGCGTCAACCTTGTTGAGCGCCACCACGAGGTACGGCACGTTCACCTGACGGGCGAGCAGCACGTGCTCGCGCGTCTGCGGCATCGGACCGTCGACCGCCGACACGACCAAAATACCGCCGTCCATCTGCGCCGCGCCGGTGATCATGTTCTTGACGTAGTCGGCGTGGCCCGGGCAGTCGACGTGGGCGTAGTGACGCTTCGCCGTCGAGTACTCGACGTGGCTGGTCGCGATGGTGAGAATCTTCGTCTCGTCGCGACGCCCCTGCGACTCGGAGGCCTTGGCCACTTCGTCATAGGGAACAAACTTCGCCCAGCCCTTGTCGGCCGCCACCTTGGTGAGCGCCGCGGTCAGGGTCGTCTTGCCATGGTCGATGTGGCCGATGGTGCCCACGTTGACGTGCGGTTTCGAACGATCGAATTTCTCTTTTGCCATGTCTCAGGAACCTCGCGCTCTCGATGTGTGACTCTCGTCCGCTCGTGTCTTTACTGTTTTCTCGATCTGCCCAGCCGGCACTCGCAACACGAGTAAAGGCTGGAGCCGATGACCAGGATCGAACTGGTGACCTCGTCCTTACCAAGGACGTGCTCTGCCAACTGAGCTACATCGGCCTTCGCGCTTTCGGCGCAGGCGGTAATGAAACCCACCGGACCGCCCAAAAACGCTGACGTTCTCTCTTGCGCCGCTACGGGCCCTGCGCTCTCACGCCCGGCCGCCCTACACAACCCTCACCAACACGTCAGTGGAGCGGGAGACGGGGATCGAACCCGCGACCAACAGCTTGGAAGGCTGTGACTCTACCACTGAGTTACTCCCGCCTTGCTCTTCCTAAGGACGCGAGCGCGACAATCCGCGCTACGACATCCACGCTCCGATTCGTCTCGCGCTCCGAACCGCCTTACGTCCAGATAGCGCTGTCGTCCCGCGTTCGCATCGGTCCCGATTCGCTCACCCGGAGGCCGCCTTCGTCGCGCGTAGAGCGCGCGACGACTGGCGAACCGAAGGCTGGTGGCGAGGGAAGGACTCGAACCTTCGAAGGCGCATGGCCGACAGATTTACAGTCTGCTGCGTTTGACCGCTTCGCTACCTCGCCAAACTTCTTTAATGTCGTGGAATCCGTGCTGTCGACGTGTCGACGTGCGACCGTGCGTTCATTCGGAGTTTCGACAAAAATATCAGTGGCACCGACTCAGATGATGGAGCTGGCGAAGGGATTTGAACCCCCGACCAGCTGATTACAAATCAGCTGCTCTACCGGACTGAGCTACGCCAGCTAGAACAAAAGTGGAACTATAGCACTTCCCATGCCACCGGCGCAATATCCGGCAGCGCTTCACGTTAGACGCCATTCGCCATCCGCGCGCGCATCCGCCGCTGCCGCTTCGCTTCAAACAGCGCCACCCCCGCGGCGACCGACACATTCAGGCTCTGCACATGCCCTTCGATCGGAATGGACGCCAGCAGATCGCACGTCTCGCGCACGAGACGCCGCAACCCGGCCCCCTCGGCGCCAAGCACCAGCGCCGTCGGCATGGTTAAGTCAATGTCTTCCAGCGATTTGTCCGCTTCGCCAGCGAGACCGACCGTCCAAACCCCGCGCGCTTTCAACTCTTCCAGCGCCCGGGCAATGTTCACCACGTCCGCGACCTTGACGTGCGAGACGGCGCCCGCGGATGCCTTGGCCGCCGCGCCGTCGAGCGGCGCCGCATGACGCGACTGACGAATGACGCCGTCGCCACCAGCCGCATCGACCGTGCGCAGAATCGCGCCGACATTGTGCGGGTCCTCAACGCCGTCGAGCACGATGAGAAGCGGTACCGCCTTCGCGCCGTCCACGAGGTCCGCGACGTCAAACTGTTCGCGCTCGACAAGATCCGCCACGACGCCCTGATGCACGCCGCCACGCGCCGCGCGATCGAGTTCCGCAGGCGTCACGCGCTTGGCGATAACGCCCGCGCGTGCGGCAAGCGCCACGACCTCATCGAGACGGCCGCCCGCGCGCTCGCTGACGCGCAATGTCTTCACGCGCCCCGCCTTCAACGCCTCGAGTACAGGATTGGTGCCGTAGATGATCATCGCAAGAACTCGCGCGCCAATTGCGCCTACGCCTCGTTCAGCGCATCGAGAAACGCTCGCGCGCGATCGCGCGTGCTCATGATTGGCGGCAAGCCCGCATCAACACCGAGCGCCGCGCCCGCATCGATCGCCGGCACCGCCAGATCCAGTTCCGGACCATCAGGCTTGCCCATCAGCACCACGCGGATCGGATGGAACAGCGCCTTGCCCTTCTGTCCGGTGCGCGCCTTGACCGCATTCGCTATCTCGCGGAAGCGCGCGCGATCGCCGATCGCTCCACCGCCAAGCTCCTCCACCAGCGCCGTCACCACCGCACGCGCGGCCTCCGCCGACATCTCCTCACGCACGCTATCAGTCGCGAGCGCCGCATGCGGGGAGTAGTCGAAGAGAAAATCGAGGCGCGCCGGCACCTGATCGAGACGATCCACGACCGCCGTCGCAATCGGCAACACTAACGCCAGATAGCGCATCGCCTCAGGCGTCGGCGCGACGCGCATCCCTGCGGCTTCGAAAAACGGGATCACCAGTTGCGCCAGACGCTCCGGCGCCGCGCTCTTCAAATAGTGACGATTCACCCACGCCAGCTTCTCTTCATCGAACACACCCGCGCTCAAGCTGACGTGATCGAGCGAAAAGCGCCGCGCGAGTTCTTGCACCGGCAGCAGTTCACTCTCGTCTTTGTCTTGCGCGCTGACACGCGGCGACCACCCGACCAACGCCAGATAGTTCACGAGCGCTTCAGGCAAGTACCCCTTCGCTCGGAACTCCGCCACCGACGTCGCGCCATGACGTTTCGACAGCTTGGTGTGATCGGGCCCCATCACCATCGCCAGGTGCGCGAACGTGGGCGGCGTGTAGCCCAGCGCCTCGTACAACAACATCTGCCGCGGCGTATTCGAGATGTGATCTTCACCGCGAATCACATGCGTCACGCCCATCGTCGCATCGTCGACGACAACCGCGAAGTTGTACGCGGGCACGCCTTCGCTGCGAACGATGACCGGATCGCCGATCACGTCGGTGTTGAAGCGAACCTCGCCACGAACCGCATCATGAAACACGACATCGCGCGACAGAGGCACGCGAAAGCGAATCGCCGCGGGTTCTCCGGCATCGCGGCGCGCCCGCGCCTCGGCGAGCGGAATCTCGCGGCACGTCCCGGAGTAGTTGGGAGAACGCCCCGCGGCCAACGCCGCTTCGCGATCCGCCTCGATTTTCTCTTTGGAACAGAAGCAGTAGTACGCCCGCCCCGCCTCGATCAGACGATCGGCGTGCGCGCGGTAGATCGGCAAGCGCTCGCTTTGCCGGTACGGTC
>JAISPN010000012.1 GCA_031274845.1 Acidobacteriaceae bacterium | reverse complement strand
TTGAAGCTGACCGGCACGATCGACACGCCGACGACCTCGCCAATCAGCACCGCGTCCACATCCGTCTGTTCCGGCACCACGTGGTACCGCCCGCGACCGATGAACTCGGATCGCACCTTCTGCGTGATCTGGGTCTCGAGGTTGAAGATCGGCGTGCGATTGGTAAACGGCGGAATGCCGATGGTGTGGATGTACTCCGGCAGAAACGAACCACGTCCTGACAGCGCGTATCCGCATCCGCTGAACGTCAGGCAGAGGACGCACAGGACGCAGAGGCGCGCCGCCACAAGACGCCTACAGAACAACGATGCTCACCAGCGGCCCTTTGGCCACAACAACCTTCTTCACCGTCTTCCCTTCAAGATGCGACATCACGGACGCGTCGGCCAGCACACGCTCGCGCACCTGGTCGTCAGACATCTCGGCCGGAAGCGTCACGCGCGTGCGCACCTTGCCGTTCACCTGAACCGGCACGACGACTTCGTCCGCTTTGGCCCAGTCCGCGTTGTACGCGGGCCACGACGCCTTTGCCAGCGTCTCTGGATGGCCGAGCATCTGCCACAACTCTTCGGCCGTGTGCGGCGCAAACGGCGCGAGCATGAGCACGAGCGCCTCGATCGCTTCGCGCAGCACGGCCAGCGTCTCCGGACGCTCTCGCTGAACAACGTCTTTGTCTTCGCGTCCGGGCCCACCGCGCGGCGTCTGCTGGCTGAACGTGTAGAGTTCGTTGACCAGCTCCATCAACGACGACACGGCGGTATTGAGGTGCATCCGCTCTTCGATATCCGCCGTCACGCGGCCAATCGTCTGATGCGTCTTCCGCCGGACGGCCCGTTCACGCTCGTTGCAGTCGGGTCCGCACGACGGGATGCCGTCTCCGCCGATCGTCTCGCACCAGTGATCGATCAGACGCCACACGCGAAGCAGGAACCGGAAGCTCCCTTCGAGCCCGGCATCGCTCCACTCGACTTCCTTTTCAGGCGGCGCGACGAACATGACGTACAGGCGCAACGCATCGGCGCCGTACTTCTCGAGCATCGTGTCGGGATCGACGACGTTCCCTTTCGACTTCGACATGACGGCGCCATCCTTGAGCACCATCCCTTGCGTCAGCAGCCGTTTGAACGGCTCGTCGAAGGTGACCAGACCGACATCGCGCAGCACGCGCGTGAAGAATCGCGAGTAGAGCAGGTGCAGAATCGCGTGCTCGACGCCGCCGCTGTAGAAGTCGACCGGCATCCAGTGCGCGGCCGACTCCGGCGAAAACGGCAGGTCGGCATTGGCCGGATCGCAAAAGCGGAGGAAGTACCACGACGAATCGACGAACGTATCCATCGTGTCCGTCTCACGGCGGGCCGGGCCGCCACACGTCGGACAGGTGACGTTGACGAACTCCGGAATCTGCGCGAGCGGCGAATCGCCACGTCCGGTGAACGCCGCCACTTTCGGCAACTCCACCGGCAACTGTTCGTACGGCACGCCAACCACGCCGTCCTTCTCGCAGTAGATCATCGGAATCGGCGTCCCCCAATAGCGCTGACGAGAGATCCCCCAGTCCTTCAGCCGGTACTGCACTTCGCCTTTGCCGAAGCCACGCGCGGCGGCGTCCGCGATCATGCGCGACATCACCGCTGGCGCTTCGGCGCCGGTGTACGGACCAGAGTTCACAAGTTGTCCGTAGTTGGTCGACGCCTCGCCAAGTTGATCCTCCGTCCGCTCGTCACCCGCCTCGCGCACGACGATGCGAATGGGCAGCTGGTATTTCCGCGCGAACGCGAAGTCGCGTTCATCGTGCGCCGGCACCGCCATAATGGCGCCGGTGCCATATTCCGCGAGAACGAAGTTGGCGATCCAGATCGGCACCGCTTGACCGGTAAACGGATTGATTGCCGTGCGTCCGGTGTCGATGCCTTCCTTTTCAATCGCGCCCGTCAGACGTGATTCGCGGTCCAGCGCCCGGAACGCCTGCACCTGCGCCCGAAACGCGTCGGGGGTGGCATGCTCGGCGGCAAAACGATCGACCATCGGATGCTCGGGCGCGAGCAGGACGAAGGTCGCGCCGTAGATCGTGTCGATGCGGGTCGTGAAGATCTCAATCGTCTCGGCACTGCCGCTGACCGCGAACGTGATCCGTGCGCCTTCGGAGCGCCCGATCCAGTTGCGCTGCATGACGGCCACCTTCTCCGGCCACTCGGTGAGCGTGTCGAGCCCCTGCAGCAACTCGTCCGCGTAGGCGGTGATGCGGAAGAACCACTGCTCCAGATCGCGCGTGACGATCGGCGTGCCGCAGCGCCAGCAGGCACCATCGACCACCTGCTCATTGGCCAGCACGGTGTTGTCGACCGGACACCAGTTGACGGTCGAGCGGCGCCGGTACGCGAGGCCGCGCTCGAACATCTTCAGGAAAATCCACTGGTTGAACTTGTAGTACTCCGGCAGACAGGTCGCGATCTCGCGTTCCCAGTCGTAGCTAACGCCGAGCCGCTGCAACTGCCCTTTCATGTGGGCGATGTTCGCCAGCGTCGACGTCTCCGGGTGCAGGCCGGTTTTGATGGCCGCGTTCTCGGCGGGCAGGCCGAACGCGTCCCACCCGAACGGGTGCAACACGTTGAAGCCGCGCAGCCGCTTCATGCGCGCGCAGATGTCGCCGATGATGTAGTTCCGGACGTGACCGACGTGCGCGTGCCCCGACGGGTACGCAAACATCTCGAGGACGTAAAACTTCGGACGCGCGGGATCGATGGCGGCGGCAAACGCGCGATCGGACGTCCACCGATGCTGCCATTTCTTGTCGAGCTGCTGCGGTGTGTACTCGGTCATGGGTTGGCGAATATTCTAACCGGTCAGCTTCCAGAACCCGGCGTGCGCGCGGCGCACCGCATCGACCGCCACGCGTCCTCGCTGCGAGTGCACCGATGACGCTGGCCACTGCGCGGGAGGCGGTGCTGGTTCGCCGAGAACATCGAGGACACCGAGCAGTGACGCGCCAAGCGCATCGAGGTGATAGCCACCTTCAGTCACGGCAACAAGCCA
>JAISPN010000249.1 GCA_031274845.1 Acidobacteriaceae bacterium | reverse complement strand
CACAGGCCATCAACCGTTCCCTTACAAAGACGCCGGTATTCGCGGAGCGCTTCCACCGCGACATCGATCCCGATCTTGCTGCGGAGCTTGAAGCAGCCCACGACGGTCCTGGCAGGACTCGTGATGCGGACAACAACACCTTTGATGTCATGCTCATCGATACCAGTCGTCAGCGCAGCGCCGGAGATGCGTCCGATCCGAACGGATGTCACGGCGAACCTTGAAATGGCTACAGTCGGCGTGTAAAGCCTTAGCGCCGATACCATTGATACACTCACGCCACGATGGACACCGCCACAAGCAGCCGCACTGAATTGAGGTGACCCATGACTCTGCACAATCGTCGAAGCCTTCTGGGGATGCTCGCCGCATCCTTGCTGCCGGTCCGGATGCGCGCGGCGCAAGCACCAGCGCCAGCACCGCGCTCTCCCAATGAGCTCGCCCGGCATGCCCTGACAGGCCCGCTCGAAGGGTTCGAAGTCGTCCTCGTACAGTTGAACATGGCTCCTGGCTCGCGTAGTACGGGACCGGGACATCGCCACCCAGGCCCCGTGCTCGGCTACGTGACGAACGGGCAGATGCAGTTCGCCATCAACAACGAAGCCGCGCAGGTCGTGCCAGCCGGAGGCACGTTCTTCGAGCCAATTGGCGCCGTACACACATCGAGCGGCTCCGCCTCGTCCGATACCGCGGCACAGGCCGTCGTGTTCATGGTGATTCCGAAGGGGAGTGCGCTGAGCGCACCCGCGTGATAAGCAAGCGTCATCACGCAAACGGACTCGGAACTACTTCTACTCGCATCGCCAGTCGCGAATCCTGCATGGTCGCGAGAAGAGCAGGAATGTACGCGGTGATCTACGGCTTCACAAACTTACGGAGGATGTGCCCCGTAGTGGTTTCGCCGGCATAGACAGCACCGTCACGTCCGATGGCGATGCTTTCGGGCAGCGTGCCGGTAATCGTGCCTCGGACAATCCCGTCTTTCACGCTGCCATAGCTGATGCCCGGCTTCTCCTCCACGTCAGCCACGTAGAGCATGTCATCGGCCGTAATGAGTAAGCCGCTCGGCCGTCCAAACTGCGTCCACTGGTCGAGGAAGGTACCGTTCTCATCGAAAATCTGAATGCGCTTGTTGCCTCGATCGGCGACAAAGACGCGCCCCTTCGAATCGATCGCAATCGCGTGCGGTGTATTGAACTGTCCAGGGCCGCTCCCCTTGGTGCCCCACGACGTAATGAACGTTCCGTCGCGGGAGAACTTCGCCACGCGAGAGCCGACGTGACCATCGGCGACGAAGATCTCGCCGTTATCGCCGAAGGCGACATCGCACGGTCCGTTGAACACATTCGGCCCTTCACCGGCGACGCCCGCAGTGCCAAGCGTAAGCAACACCTTGCCGTCGCGCGAGTACTTGAAGATCTGCTGCCCTTTGCCGTTCTGCGTCCGCGCATCGGTGATCCAGCGATTGCCCTCCTTATCGATGCGAAACCCGTGCGGCCAATTGAAGAAGCCTGTCCCCCACGTCTTGAGCAGCGTGCCGGAGGGGTTGAACTCGAGCACCGGCGGGTCCTGACGTCGCACCACGATGATCGTGCCGCTCCGATCGATATCAACGCCAGTCACCTCTCCCCAGGTATCTCCGGCCGCTAGCGCGCCCCAGCCATCCACCACTTTGTAGGAATCGGCCGCACGCACCGCGGCGGTCATCACACTAGCCGCCACGGCAAACGCCACAACAGCCATCCGTCTCTGGAACGTCATCGCACCTGTCCTTTGCTCGTCCGCTGACGATAATGTGAACGCTGCGCCGATCACTATACGCCTGTGCGGAACGCGCGTCGTTCTCCACAGGCATCCGCGCCAGAAGAAGGTGCCGAACGTAGGGTTACCTTCGGCCTACGCGAATATTGGACTTCCGCGGCTTCACGAGTTCGGCGGCGATGAGATCGAGCACGGCTTGCCGGGCCTGGTCGTCAGGGAGCGCGCTCCAGACGCGGAGGAGCGCGCGTGTCTGCTCGGTGTGTGATGGATTGTCCTCGACGCGGCAGAGCTCAATGAAATTCTCAAAGCCGAAGGCGTTGGCAAGACTGGTCAACGTCTCCCACCGCACATTGCGACCGTTCTCCACGGCAGAGACCGACATCAGCGCGATGCCTGCCCTCTCGGCAAGCTCGCTCTGCGTCCAGTCGGCCGCATGCCTGAACGATCGGACGAGGTCCGCTAACTCTTCATATCTGGTCATTTCATCTAGTCATGTTGTGATCTGGTCATCGCTCATCTGGTGATTGAGTGATTGAACGAGCGGAGGCGCCAGCTTCCGCGATGGACGTGTTGCTGCTTGAAACGCCCCAATTCGTCAATGACCCAACGACCAAATCACCGAGATCTACCAATCGAGACGCAGTCCCCCGGCGCTAGCGATTGCGTGCCGGGTACCCGTGACGGCTGTTTGATAGCCGAGGGTGCCGTAGAGCGTGAACGGGTCATGGAGCCGGACATCACCACCGCCGCCGAGATCGAGCCATGCGTGGTCCATCGCCGCGCCGATCGTCGTCGCGTCGATTCGAATCGCGTTCGTCCCCATGAAATCTTTCCAGAGACTTGCGCGGCCCCAGGTTGTTGCGCGCGGCTGCAACGGCGTCGTGCCACCCCATGTCCGCGAGAGGCGCGCGCCGAGGCGGCCGGTCCATGCAGTGCCTTGCTCGAACGTCACGGTCGTCAC
>JAISPN010000243.1 GCA_031274845.1 Acidobacteriaceae bacterium | reverse complement strand
ATCGAAAACAGACCAAATCTTAAGATGTTCCAAATCCATTGATGAAACTCTTCGCGCGCGTGTGGCGTAACACACTACGTGAGGTTGAAAGGTGTGGTGGATGTGAAGCGCCGTACGGTTGGGTGGTTCTCTTTCGCGGGCTCGTTGCTCTGGACACTGGCGGTTGGTGCGGGGGCGCAAGCGCCGCAGCCGCCGACGTCGGCGACTGCGCGTTGCCGCGTCACTGGTCACATCGAGAGCGCCGGTGCCGCGCTGCCCGGCGCGTCCGTGGTGGTTCGCGCCAACGACGCGATACGGGCGGTCACCTCGACGGATATCGACGGCAGCTACACGATCGTCTTCGCGCCGCGCGCGACGTATTCGATCTCGGCGGATTTCACCGGCTTTACTGGCGCGGTCCGAGAGGTGACGCTCGGTGAGCCCCCCTGCGATCAGACGGTCGACTTCGCGCTCACGCTGGCGCCGCGCCGCGCCGCCCCCGCGCCAGTAACCGGGAGTGCCGCGGCTGCGTCAACATCCGACGCGGCGAGCCCGGCGCCTGCGCCAGCATCGGCAGCACCAACTGGTGGACGTGGCCAGCGTCCGCAGCGTCCCGGTCAGGGACAGGGCCAAGGGCAAGGGCAGGGGCCGAGATTTCAGACGCTGAACGTGCAGGCGAACAGCGCCGACGCTGCCGCGCTCGAAGTCGAGCCGGCCAACAACGCGCAGGAAGTGGCGCAACTGCTGCCGCCTGGATTCTCCGCGGATAACGCCAGCGGCGATGCGATTGCGATCACCGGGAGCACCGATGCGACGAATCTTAATCGCGGCGCGATGAACGGACGGCTGGAAGCCATCAACGCGGGCCAACTCGATGCGATGCCCGGTCAGCTCGACGGCGCCGGACCTGGCGGTCCCGGTGGTCCCGGTGGATTTGGCGGACCAGGGGGGCCTGGCGGACGCGGCGGTCCCGGCGGTCCGGGTGGACCTGGTGGCGGTGGCAGAGGAGGTTTTCTCGGTGGGCGCGGCGGACGTGGTCAGCCGGCTTATCGCGGGTCTGGAACGTACACGCTCGGCGGCTCCTCGCTCAACAGCCCGCCGTACCAACTTCGCTCCACGGTGCCGACGACACAGCCCGGGTACGTCCAGAATAATTTCGGCGGTACGTTCGGTGGACCGCTGAAAATTCCCGGCATTTACGCCGATGAGAACCGGCGCACCAATTTTCAAGTCAACTACTCTGGCAGCGCGTCGAACAACGTCTTCGATCGGTACGCGACGGTGCCGACAGATGCCATGAGGAACGGCGACTTCTCTGGTCTCGTCACGTTGACCGATCCGGCGACGGGGCAGCCGTTTCCCGGGAATCAAATTCCAGCAAATCGCATCGACCCGACGGCAAATGCGCTGCTCGCGTACATCCCGTCCCCGAATGTGCCGTTAGCCACCAGCCAGAACTACCACGTGTCGACGCTCGCGCAGTCCTCGTCGCAAGCGATCAGTTTGCGCGTCATGCAAAACCTGTCGCCGCAACTCCCGCAGAACGGGCAGGGCGGTCGTGGAGGTGGAGGCCGTGGCGGATTCGGTGGTGGCGGTGGATTTGGCGGCGGCGGTGGCGGGCGTGGGCGAGGCGGGCCGCCCGGACAAGGCAACGTCAACCGTCCGACGAACATCACGCTCACGGGGCAACTGCAATTCCGGCGCAACGAGACAGAAGGGTTGAACGTGTTTCCCGATCTCGGCACCACGACGGTGAACACGAGCCTGACGGTGCCTCTGTCGCTGAACGTCGTGCGCGGTCGAACCGTGCAGACGTTCAACGTGAACGCGACACACTCCACCGCGGCGACATCGAATGGGTTCTCGAACACCACGGACGTGGCGGGTCTTGCCGGCATCCAGTATCCCGGGAGCGCCGCTCTCGATCCGCTCAATTGGGGCGTGCCGAACTTGTCGTTCGCATCAGGGTTGACCGGCGTGCAAGGCGCCTCAGCCAACCAGCGCACCGACAATCGCTACAGCCTCGGGTACACGTGGCTAAAAACCTCGCAGAAGCACCGCCTGCGTGCCGGCGGCGATCTCCGCTATAGCACGTCGGTGTCGGACATCAATCAAAACGCGCGCGGATCGTTTACCTTCACGGGCCTCTATTCCGGAGGTGGCGCGACGCTGACGAGTGGCGCCGCCAGCGCGGCGAGCTTTGCCGATTTCCTGCTCGGTATGCCGCAGCAGGCGTCGCTGCAGGTGGGTGGCACGAGCCAACTTCGTCAGCAATCCTCCGATCTATTCATCGAGGACAACTGGCAGAAGTCATCGAAGCTGACATTCAATCTCGGTCTGCGCTACGAGCTTGTGAATCCGTATGTCGAGCTCAACAACCGGATGTCGAATCTCGACGTGACCTCGAACTTCTCGTCGGTCGCGCCGGTGCTGCCCGGAGGCTCTGGTCCATTCACGGGCGCGTTTCCCACGGGTCTCATCAACACCGATAAGAACAATCTCGGGCCTCGGCTCGGTGTGGCCTACCGTGCCACGCCGTCGACGATTCTGCGCGGCGGCTACAGCGTCACGTACAACAGCGGTAGCTACGCGTCGATTGCGCGCGAGCTAACCGGTCAACCGCCGTTTGCCGATACGGTCACCGTCACGGGAGATACCGACGCGCCACTCTCGATTGCCGAAGCGTTGCTGGCGCCCACGCCGTCAACGACAAACAACTGGGCCGTGGACAAGGACTACGCGCTCGGCACGATCCAGACGTGGAACGCCGCCCTCACGCGCAACCTGACGCAAAACTGGGTCGTGACCACGAGCTACACGGGCGTCAAGGGGACGAACCTCGACATCCTGCGCGCGCCGGCGCTCGGTCCGGGCGGGATTCTCGATCCTGGCGCGCTGCCGTACATCTGGGAATCGTCGGGAGGGCACTCGATGATGAATGCCGGCAACGTGCAGGTGCAACGCCGGCTCGCGAACGGCTACAGCGGCGCGATCTCGTACACGCTCGCGCGCTCGATGGACAACGCCTCGACATTGGGCGCCGGCGCGCCTCTTGTCGCACAGAACGACCAGAACCTCGCCGCGGAATACGCCCCTTCGAATTTCGATCGGCGTCATCAAGTTTCCGGAAACGTCTACTTCGAGCTCCCGTGGGGGCCGAACCGGCGATGGCTCCGCGACGGCGGTCTCCTCTCGGAGGTCTTTGGTGAGTGGGCCGCGCAGTTCAACTTCACGTTGCAATCGGGGACACCGCTGACGGCGCGCGTCCTTGGCGCGGCATCGGACCTTCTGCGCGGCGTCAACGGATCGCTGCGAGCCAACTACAACGGCGCGCCGATCCCGCTGACCGATCCCACGGTCGATGAGTTCTTCAACGTCACCGCGTTTTCCGCGCCAGCGTCTGGGCAGTTCGGTGATTCGTCGCGCAACATGATCACGGGACCGGGCACGCGCCAACTAAACGGCCTGTTCCAGCGCGATATCCGCATCGGCGACAACCGGTCGCTCACGCTGCAAGTCAACGCCAACAACCTGCTCAATACCGTCCAGTGGGCCGCCGTCGATACCAACGTCAACTCGGCGACGTTCGGCCAAGTGATCTCAGCAAGGCCGATGCGGACCGTCACAATCACCGCCCGGGTGAGGTTCTAATGCGCGCGCACCGTTCCGCTCCTCGTCTCTTCCGCCGGATGTCACCGCTCGCGCGGGTGCTCGCGCCGATACTGGCGGCGAGCGTCACGCTGTTTGCGCAGCAGCCTCAAGCGCCACAGCCGCCGATGCCCGTCTTTCGCAGCTCCATCAACCTGATTCTCGTCGACGTCGTCGTGCGCGATCGCAGCGGCGCGATTGTTCGCGGCCTGACGCGGGACGATTTCGAACTGATCGAGGATGGCGCCCCGCAACAGATCGAGTCGTTTGCGTTCGAGGACATCACGTCAACCGCGACGCCCATCACGCAGCCAGCCGCGTTGCTGAACACGTCAGGCGCGAGCGCGGCCGCACCGATAATCGTGACCGCTCCTGACGCGCCGCCCGCCAACGATCTCCCCACGCAACCGCTCACGACGGAGGATGTCGCCGGCCATCGTATGCTGACGCTCGTCTTCGATACGAGCTCGATGCAGCCCGACGATGTGCAAAAGGCGATAGATAGCGCAATGACGTGGGTGGACGAGCAGATGTCGCCCGCGGATCTCGGGGCCGTGGCCGCGATCAATACGCAACT
>JAISPN010000218.1 GCA_031274845.1 Acidobacteriaceae bacterium | reverse complement strand
CGCGGCAATCTTCACGCGCGATGGCGCCACCGCGCGCGCATTTACCAGCAGCGTTAAGGCAGGGATGGTTGGCGTGAATGTGCCGATCCCGGTGCCGATGGCGTTCCATTCGTTCGGCGGGTGGAAACGGTCGCTTTTCGGCGATCACTACGTGCATGGACCTGAAGGGGTCCGCTTCAACACGCGGCTCAAGACGATCACCGCCCGGTGGTCAGCGAATCTCCGCAGCGGTGCGGATTTCAAGATGCCCGTGTTGGGGTAACGCGCTTCAACGGAGCCCCTCGACCAGACGTGGATGGGGCGCTCAGCGTTTGACGTTGGCGCTGGACGCGGCCAGCAGTGGACGAAGCGCCTGTTCGAGCGCCGCCTTTGTCAGTTGTCCCGGATGGTACATCCGCACGATACCGCTCCGGTCGACGAGCACAAGCGTTGGCGTTGTGCTCACGCCGTACGCCGTGTAGGTGGATTCGCTGACCGGTACCGGAAGATCGACAAGAAATTTGTAGGAGGTGTCGCGCACCTGCTGGATGTAGCGAAGCTCCGCGGCGGGGCCGGCCGTGACGCCTCCAGCCGCGTACCCAAAGCGCTGCGTCGGCGCGATCACCGTGAAGCCCTGGGCCCGGTATTCGTCGAGGAGGCTCGAGATGATCGGCGCCTGGGCCTTGCAGTCAGGACACCAATGCGCCCAGAAGAACAGTAATACGACCTTTCCCTTCAGCGCATCGAGCGTGGGTGGTTGCGGTCCGATGAACTCGGTGCGATCGATGGCGGGCGCTCGCTGTCCTTCGAGGCTGAGCAGGTTGATGTTCTTCTGAATGCGCGTGTGAATCGACGTGTTTTTGTACGTTGCCAATTGACCGCGAAGAAAGGACACGGCGTCTGAGCGTTGGTTCCGCTGACCGTACACCTGCGCCTGGACTTCGATGGCCGCGCCGACCGCGGTTGCCAAGCGAGGCTCCGTGTCGACTGAGCGGGTGCCGAGCGATCGGACAGCTAATTGGTATGCCTCGCGCGCATACCGATCCGCGCGGTCCAGTTGTCCTTGCGCGAGGGCGCCGCGTCCGAGCCAGGAGAGCGCCTCGATGACTTCAGGGGTCTCACCACGTTCCCGGCGATGCTTGGTAAACACAGCATCGGCGCGGTCGAGATCGCGCGCATCGATGGCCGCCCGTACCTCGGATACGACTTGTGCCGCGGTTGTTTGCGCCGAGGCGGGAACGGTAAGCAAGACGCCGGCGAGCGCGAGCGCCACGCCTGTCAGCAGCCACGTCCGCGGGTCAGTGCGCTCCATCCATCTCATGGTGATGCCTCCTTCGGCGGGCTGTGTCCGTGCCGCGTCCTGACTCCGGCCTGTTCGATGAGTGACGAGAGGTCTGCACATCTTACAGCCGTCGCGGCCCGTCTCGTTCGATGTGCGTCTGGCCAGCCAGTCCTTGTCGCCCCGTGGGCCATCTGGTGCAAGATATGGGTCTGGCGGTGGAGACGATGATGTGTGCGGATGTAGAACGATCACCTTTCAAGGCGGCCCGTGCGAACGGTGGCCATCATGCCGATGCGTAACGTGCCGCACGAGTGTCCCGCTCCAGCGCCGCTCACACACTTGAGTGCCATCGGCGACATCGACGCCGCCGTGGCGCGCTCGCACAGCAGCGCGGTGCTGATTTTTAAACATAGCGTCACCTGCGGGATCAGCGCGCATGCGTATGACGAGCTCATGACCGTGTTGAGCGACGCGGGTCCGCTGGAGGCGTATATCGTGTGCGTTCAGAGCGACCGCGCCGTCTCGCTTGAGATCGCGCAACGGTTCGGCATCCGCCACGAATCGCCGCAGTTGCTGATGCTTGTTGATGGAAACGTTCGTTGGTTCGCGTCCCACTACACGCTGACCGCATCGGCGATCCGGAACGCGTTGAATCAGGCGCCAAAGCCGGAACAATGAGCGGGAGCGATGTGGAGCCGCTCGTCCTGGTGAAGCAGCGCACGCCGCCGGTGCCACTTGAGACGAGGCTCACATGCCCTGTCTGTGGGGCATCGGCTGTGGAGACGATCCCCACCGACCGCTGCCTCTACTTCTACGAGTGCCAGTCCTGTCACACGGTGCTGAAGCCGAAGCCGGGCCAGTGCTGCGTCTTCTGCTCGTACGGCGAGACCCCGTGCCCGTCCGCGTGTGAGTGCTGATTGAGGTCTACGCCTCGTCGTCTTCGGGACGCGGACGCCAGAGGACGAGCACCTTGCCGACGCGCTGTATCGCCGTGGCATCCGTTCTGGTGGCGAGCGTCTGCGCCAGCGCGTCGCGCTCGTCGCGATCGTCAACTTTGATCTTCACTTTGATCAGCTCATGCGCCGTAAGCGCGCGAGCGACTTCGGCGACGACCGCGTCGGATAATCCCGCCTGTCCGATCTGCACCAGCGGTTCCAGAGAGTGGGCGCGGGCTTTGAGGTGGGCTCGCTCGCGCGCCGTGACGTGAATCGACATCCGGCTCATTATAAGCAGCACTGAGGGGCGGTCGTGATCTCACGCCGTGCCATCTCATGTGATCGTTGACGGCGTTGCGCGGGAACGTGGCTTCGGCTACGGTGTACGCCTCAAACGGTGGAGCGTACGCGGATGCGCGATCGTGTACACACAGTGGACGTGGCACAAGACGCAGAAACTGTAGAGGAGCGAAGGCAACGTGTTGATCTGGGCAGCTCTTTTGGGCATTGTGTCCGGCGTCATCTCCGGATTTCTGGGATTGGGCGGTGCGATTGTGATCGTGCCGATGCTGGTCCTGCTGTTTGGCATGTCTCAGAAACAGGCGCAGGGCACGTCGCTCGCGACGCTGTTGCTGCCGATTGGCCTTGCCGCGTTTCTTCAGTACTACCGTGCCGGACACGTCAATCTGAAGATGGCCGCGGCGATTGGCTTCGGGTTCGCGATCGGGGCCTACTTCGGTGGCGCGTGGGCCCAGGACGTGTCGGACGTCGTGCTGAAGCGCGCGTTTGCCGTCGTGCTCATGGTGACCGCCGTCCGCATGTGGATTGCCGCCGCACGCTGACGAAGCGTTGAAGATGAAGAGCGCGCCGCCACAGGAGAAATCGTGGAGGCGGCGGGAACGGCGGGCAGAAACGCCCGTCGTTATTGGGGAAACATGGTGGAGGCGGCGGGAGTCGAACCCGCGTCCGAAGATACGTTCTCGAAGGACCCTACATGCGTAGCCGCTTCTAGATTCTCGTCCCCGGCGTGAGGAAGCGACCAAAAACCGCCGGGAACCAGCCTCGGGAAATCTCGCGAGGGGACGCCGAGGCGCCGGCCCACCGCCAGCCCGCTAAATGGCGTCTGGCCCCCAACCCACGGGCGAGGTCGAGGCAGACGCTCACAGCCTAATTAGGCTGCGAGAGCGTACTGAGTATCCGCAGTTAAGGGATATTCCATCGGATTAACGAGTCAATGGAGCTCGGCATGCATCCCGCGAGTCTTTATCCCCGTCGAAGCCAAATCGCCCCCACGAAGTCAGACCAGCGCTAGAAACGAATTTCCATTCTACCGTCGGTCGAAACAGCGGTCAAAGGGCTGTACCGCTTGTACTTGCCGCAGTCTATAATCACAGCGTCAACGTGACGCGTTCACGACACAACTTTGAAGGAATTAGAGATCACACGATGATGGTGGTTCAGGTGGGAAGAGGCACGGCGAGATGAAACGCTTCAGGTTCGTGCTGGCCGCGCTTCTTGCCGCGATGGCCACGACGCCGCACGCGCAGCAGGCGCGAAGCGGGGGAGACGGCGCCAGCGCACCCGCGCCGGTTCTGTCGCCGACCGCGCACCCGGCCTGGTCGCGCGATCTCGCGCAGCTGTGGCTGGCACCTGAAGCGCGCGCGCGCGCGGTGCCACAGACTGGCGCTGAGGCGCTCACGCAGGCGGTTCGTTTCATCGAGGGGCACGAGTACAACCATGCGTTGGCGGTCCTGTCGCAGCCAGGACTCCGGCAGGGACCGCTCGCGCAGTACGCGGCGTACTACACCGGCCTTGTCCAGCTGCGGCTCGATCATCCTGCCGACGCGCAGAAAATATTTCAGGCGTTACGGGCGGAGAAGCCGCTCGGCTATCTCGCCGAGGCGTCTGCCTACGGCATGGCCGAGACCGCGCTCGCGCTGCAGGACCCGCAGCAGGCCGTTTCCATTTACGAGGCGATCGTCAAGGGCAAGCCGTCGAGCATGGAAGACGCGCTGCTGCGTCTTGGGCGCGCCTACAAGGCGGCCGGCGACTCGACGAAAGCGTCGGAGACGTTCATGCGGTTGTATGACGAGTTCATCGTGAGCGACGAGGCGGCGCAGGCCGCGATCGAGCTGTCGATTCTCGGCACGCTCCAGCCGCTGGAGGCCGACTCGCGCCGCTATCAGAGCGAGTTGAAACGCGCCGAACGTCTGTTCAGCGCGAAGCAGTACGGACCGGCCCGCGCCGCGTTTGAAACCTTGAACAAGGTCGCGGCGCGCGACGATCGCGATCTCATTCAGTTGCGTCTTGCCGAGTGCGACTTTCAGCAGGGACGCTTTCGCGTCGCGCGCGACGGCGTGCGTCCATTGATAGCGAAGGGCGAGCATCAGGCGGAAGCGATGTTCTATTTCGCCGAGGCGTCGCGAGCGCTCAACGACATGGCGACCTTCCTGCGCGTCGATCAGCAGATCGTGCAGCAGTTTCCGGCGGATCGGTGGGCCGAGGCGGCGATGGATGCGCTCGGCACGCACTACGTCCGCACGAATGACGATGACCGCGCGGATGAGATCTTTCGCACGATGGCGGAGCGCTTCCCGCGCGGGAATTACGCCGAGCGTGCCGGATGGAAAGCGGGCTGGCGCGCGTATCGCGATCGCAAGTACGCCGATAC
>JAISPN010000198.1 GCA_031274845.1 Acidobacteriaceae bacterium | reverse complement strand
CGCTGGCTGGATGTAGAGTTGGCGCGCCGCATCGGTGGCAAAGGCATTCTGGTGCGGACCGGCTACGGCGCGGCGGTGGAACAGCAGCCGCCGTCTGGCGTCACGGCCGATGCCATCGTGAACAACCTTGTCGAAGCGGCAAGCTGGGTGCTTGCCGATGTGAATCTCCGGCGCCATGCGCTGGCCAAGCCATGACACGTCTTCTTTCACTCATCCACGAATTTCGTACACGTCGCGTGCTGGTGGTGGGCGATCTCATCGCCGACGAGTTCATCTACGGCGAGGTGAACCGCGTCTCGCGCGAAGCGCCGGTGCTGATTCTGAAGTACGACGCCACCGAGGTCGTGCCGGGCGGCGCCGGGAACGCTGCCAATAACGTCGCGGCGCTTGGCGGTCGCGTCAGCCTCGCCGGTCTGGTTGGCGCCGATCCGGAAGGACGCCGGTTGCTGGCAGCGTTTCCGTCGCGCGTCGATCGCCGTCAGGTCGTGCGGTCGTCAAGCTACCTGACGCCGGTCAAGACGCGGATTCTCGCGGGTGGCGTGCACTCGGCGAAGCAGCAGGTGGTCCGGATCGATCGCGAGACGGCGTGGCCCGTCAGCGAAGAGGTCAGCGCCGCGTTTGCGAAGAAGCTCGTCGACGCCAGCGGCGACGTCGATGCGATCCTTCTTTCCGATTACGGTTCCGGTCTGATTACGCCGGCGCTGGCCGGGATGTTGTCGCGCGCGTACACCCGGAATGGTCGGCGAACGCCGATCCTCGTCGACAGCCGGTACCGTCTGCTCGACTACGCGGGGCTCACGACCTGCACGCCGAACGAATCGGAAGTCGAGCAGGCGTTGGGCATTCGCATCAACGACGACCTCGACGTGCTGGAGCGTGCCGGCCGGACGCTCTTGCGCAAGACGAAAATGGAAGCGTTGCTCGTGACGCGCGGCAGCCGCGGCATGGCGCTTTTCGAGCCGCGCGAGAAGACGGTCCACATTCCCATCGTCGGCTCGGACGAGGTCACGGATGTCACGGGCGCGGGCGACACGGTGATTGCCACGTTGGCATTGGCGTTGGCGGCAGGCGCGTCGTGTGTGGAAGCGGCGCACCTGGCGAATTATGCCGGCGGCCTTGTGGTGATGAAGCGCGGTACGGCGACCGTCAGCGAACGCGAACTCGAAGAGGCGATTGCCGCCGACGCCGCCGTACGCGCGGCCGAGGCGCGTTGATGGGACAGGTCGTTTCGGAAGCCGAGCTCCTTGATCTAGTTGAACAGGATCGCCGCGATGGGCGCACGGTCGCGTTTGCGAACGGCGTGTTCGATCTGCTTCATGTCGGCCATGTGCGCTACCTGCAGGCGGCAGCGGCCGAAGGCGACCGCCTTGTAGTCGCGGTCAACAGCGATGCGTCGGTGCGGAGGCTGAAGGGGGACGAGCGGCCGGTGATGTCCGAGCGCGATCGCGCGGAACTGGTCGCCTCCCTTCGCGGCGTCGATTACGTCGTCATTTTCAGTGACGCGACGGTTGAACATCTGTTGCGAACGCTACGTCCGGACGCGCACTGCAAGGGGACCGACTACACCGTGGACACGGTGCCCGAGCGTGCGGTCGTTGCCGAATATGGCGGACGCACGGCCATCGTCGGCGACGCGAAGAATCACGCGACGCGCGAGTTAATCGCCCGGATTGCTGGCGCGCGTGCCTCCTCGTCCGATTGAGTTCATGCGCCGTCTTTTGATCGTCAAGCTCGGTGCGCTCGGCGACATCGTCCACGCGATTCCGGTGGCCGCCGCGCTGCGCCGGGCCTATCCGTCCGCCACAATCGACTGGCTGGTCAGCGGCAAACATCAGCGCATCCTCGAACTCGTGCCGGTGCTCACGCATCGAATCGTGATCGACACGCGCAGCGGCGCGTTGCTTTCAACGCTCAAGACGTTGCGCCGCGGTGATTACGATGTCGCGCTCGATCTGCAGGGGCTCGTCAAGTCCGCGGTGCTGGCGCGTTTCTCCGGAGCGCATCGGGTGATCGGCTTCAGCAGGAAGTACGCGAGAGAATCACTGGCGAGTCTGCTCTACAGCGACGCGTACGATCCGGGTGGTGACGGGATGTTCGCGCCGAGCGACACGCGTCATGTGGTCGACATCAATCTCGGGATGCTCACGCGGCTGGGGATTGCGCCAGCGCCGCCCGAGTTTCCGATCGAGGTAACCGCGTCGGCTGTCGCACAAGCGATGGCCGAACAGTCAGGTGGACGGTACGCGCTGCTCAATCCCGGTGCGGCATGGCCGAACAAGCGCTGGCCGCCGGCGCGGCTGGCGCTGTTGGCGCGCGAGCTGTATCAGCGTCGCGGGCTGCGGTCGGTCGTGCTCTGGGGGCCGGGCGAAGAATCGCTGGCGGACAGCGTGGCGGCGGGATCTGATGGCGCGGCGATCGTGTCGCCGCAGACCAGCATCGCTGATGTCGTGGCGCTCGCGCGTGGCGCGTCGGTGATGGTGTCGGGCGATACCGGGCCGACGCATTTGGCCGCCGCGGTCGGGACGCCGATTGTTGGTATCTATGGACCCACGCGGCCGGAACGGAACGGCCCGTGGGTGCGCGAGGACGAAACCGTGTCACGAGCGTCGATCTGTCAGTGTCACCACGTCCGGCAATGCCGCGCCGGACGCATGTGCCTGCTTGATATTGAAGTGGACGAAGTGTTCGCGGCCGTGGAGCGGCGGCTCGACGCCGCAGGGCGTGCGCATGGCTGAGGGTCACATCATCGGGTGGTTTGCTCGCGCGCGCGTGCCGCTCGGATTTCTGTTTGCGATTCTCGTCCTGTGGCTCGCCGCGCCGACGGGACGATCGCTCGTGATCGGGAGTGTCATCGCGGTCATCGGCGAAGCGTTGCGAATCTGGGCCGCTGGACACTTGAACAAATCGCGCGAGGTGACCGTTTCGGGTCCGTATCGCTGGTTCGCGCATCCGCTGTATGTCGGCTCCGCGGTCATGGGCGTTGGTCTCGCCGTGGCGTCGGGCAGTGTGATGGTGGCGGCGCTTGTCGCGACGTATCTTGCCGTGACGATTGGCGCCGCGATTCGAAGCGAGGAAGCGTTTCTGCGTCAGAAGTTCGGCGATCGGTACGATCGCTATCGTCGCGGGATCGATGACGATCGGATCGCGGTGGAGCGGCGGCGCCGCTTCAGTCTCGCGCAAGCGATCGCGAACCGTGAGTATCGCGCGATGACGGGTGTGGTTGCCGCCGTGTTGTTGCTTCTGCTGAAGGCAGCGTATAATGGGATGTTTTTGCGGGCAGGAGCCGGCCTCTGAGGGCGGTTAGCTCAGTTGGTAGAGCACCGGCTTTACACGCCGGCTGTCACAGGTTCGAGTCCTGTACCGCCCAGACACATCGCAAAAGCTTCACGTTCGACTTTGTTGGGGTCGTAGTTCAGTTGGTTAGAACGCCGGCCTGTCACGCCGGAGGCCGCGGGTTCGAGTCCCGTCGACCCCGCCAGACTTCAGTTCTTGAGACGTCTGGCGTGATGTCCCCACGTTCCCGAAGTATCCATCCAGTTTCCTTCACCTGCCGCCTGCGTCATCCACATGCCATTTCGTGACATCGTTGGCCACCGCACGCTCGTTGCCCTGCTGTCGCGATCGGTCGCGCGTGGCACGTTGCCGCCAAGTCTGATTCTCGCGGGCCCCGCGGGGATTGGAAAATCGCTCGCGGCCGTCTCGGTCGCGCAGGCGGTGAACTGCCTGGAGCCGTTACGTGACGTCGCAGCGAGCGACGGCGCCGTGCTTCCACTCGACGCCTGCGGCCGCTGCGCGGCATGTAGCCGGATTGCGCGCGGGGTGCATCCTGACGTGCTGCTGGTTGTACCCGGCGATAACGGATCGATCAAAGTCGACGTCGTGCGCGATGTCGTCGATCGCTCGCACTACCGTCCGTTTGAAGGCGTCCGCCGTGTTGTCGTGATCGATGACGCCGATGCGCTCGTGTCGCAGGCGCAGAACGCGCTGCTCAAGACGCTCGAAGAGCCGCCATCTGGATCGATGTTCATCCTCGTCACGTCGCGGCCGGATGCGCTGTTGTCGACAGTCACCTCAAGGTGTCCACGGTTACGCTTTGCGCCGCTTGCTCCGGACGACATCGCGCGCGCGTTGATTGCGCGCGGCGTACACGAGACGAACGCGCGGGCCACTGCTTCGATCGTCGATGGCAGTCTCGCTCGTGCGCTTGAGGCGAGCGAAGACGATGCGACGGGGGCCAGAGAGCGGGCGCTGGAGTTTGTCGCGTCTATCGCGCGGTCGACCGATGCGCGCCATCGGCTCGAGGGGACGAAGGAACTGCTGGCGAAGTCGGTCCGCGGTGCGACCGACCGCGAAATGCTGGCGGCAACGCTTCGCGTCATGTCGTCGCTCTTTCGCGATCTCGCGCTGCTCGGTACAAACGCTGAAGGCACGACGCTCGCCAATGTCGATCTCGGTCCCGCCTTGGAGCGCCTGTCTGCCTGGTCCGGCGCGCGGGCGCTCGATGCGTTCAAGGCGGTCGATCGCGCGCTCGCGGCGCTGGAGCGAAATGCTGGCGTAAAAATCGTGGCCGACTGGCTGGCGCTGAATATCTAGGCGCGTCCAGACACGCGCTGCGCGGGAGAGCGGTCCTTGCAATTCCTCGCAGGCGCATTCTAAGGTTGCACTGTGGTCGCGCCCTTGCGCTTCATCTCCGCGAAGTTGTCGCCCGTCAGCCGTCCGCAGTCGTTCGTGCTCGCGGACGCCGCGGAGCCGCGCGTGCCTGTCGCCGGTGATGCGGTTATCGTCCAGACGGACCATGGTCCGGCGCTGGGGGCGGTGGTGCGCATGGCGTCCGCGCACGCGGACCGTCGCGCGCCCGTGCCCGATGCGCCATTTCAGGTCGTGCGTCTTGCCTCGCACGGAGACATCGTCACGCGGATGAGGCATCAGCAGCGCGAGCGCGAGGCGCACCGGGTGGCGCTGCTCAAGATTCGTGAACGCGGCCTGCACATGAAGCTCACGCGCGTTGAACAGGCCTTCGACGAATCGAAGCTGGTGTTCTACTTCACGGCGGATGCGCGCGTGGACTTCCGTGAGCTGGTGCACGATCTCGCGGGTGAATTCCGGACCCGGATCGAGATGCGGCAGATCGGTGTCCGCGACGAAGCCAAGGCGATTGGCGGCTACGGAAGCTGTGGCCGTCCGTTGTGTTGCACGACGTTTCTGACCACCTTCGCGCCGGTCTCGATCAAGATGGCCAAGGATCAGGATCTCAGCCTCAATCCATCGAAGTTGTCGGGGCTGTGCGGCAGGCTGAAGTGCTGCCTGCGCTACGAACTGCCGAACGCCAAAGGACAGGTGCACGGCGGCTGCGGAAGCGAAGGGGAGTGCCGCAATCCAACCGGGTGCGGCACGGGCGATTGCGGTCACCCGTGCGGGTGCGCACACCAATGACTTTCTGTCCACGTATCGCAATCACCGTTGGTGATCCTGCTGGTATTGGTCCGGAGATCGCCCACAAGGCGGCGTCCGATCCTCGCGTGCTCGAGGTGTGCGAGCCGATCGTGTTCGAGACGCCGTCCGTGGGTATTGCGCCGGGGGTGCTCAGCGGCGACGCCGGACGTGTGGCGTACGACACCATCGTCCGCGCGGTGACGGCGGCGACTGAGGGACAGGTTGATGCCATCGCGACGGCGCCGGTGAACAAGGAAGCGTTCCGGCTCGCAGGACTGCCGTGGAACGGTCACACCGATCTCCTCGCGCATCTGACCGGGACGTCCCGCGTCGCGATGATGTTCCACTCCGACAAGCTGTGCGTAGTGCTCGCGACGATTCACATTCCGCTGGCGGAGGTTCCGCGCGCGCTGACCAGAGCGTTGCTCGAAGAGACAATCCGGCTGACGGCGAAGGAGCTGCCGGGGTTTGGCATCCCGTCGCCGAGGCTTGCGGTGGCAGGTCTCAATCCGCACGCGGGTGAACATGGGCTGTTTGGCAACGAAGAGCAGCAGGCGATGAGCCCGGCGATCCGCTCGTGCCGCGACGCGGGCATCGACGTGAGCGGTCCGTTTCCGGGAGACACGGTGTTCCTGCGCGCCTCTCGCGGCGAATTCGATGTGGTGATCGCGTGCTATCACGATCAAGGGCTGATTCCGGTGAAGCTGCTGGCGTTTGGTGAAGCGGTCAACGTGACGCTCGGGCTGCCGATCGTCAGAACATCGGTCGATCACGGCACCGCGTTCGATATCGCGGGCCGGAATCTGGCGGACCCGTCGAGCATGGTGGCGGCCGTCCGTCTGGCGGCGCGTCTTGCGCGGGGGCGGGCGCGTGGCTGAGAAGACCGAGCGGGAGCTCGCGCAGCAGAACGTCGCCGAAAATCGCAAGGCGTATCACGATTACCATCTCCTCGAACATTTCGAGGCTGGTGTGGCGCTACTCGGCACCGAGGTGAAAGCGATCCGCGAAGGGCGCGTGAATCTGCGCGACAGCTTCGCGCGTGTCGAAGGTGGCGAAGTGTTCCTCTACAACGTGAACATCAGCCCGTATTCGCATCGCGGCTACGCGACGCACGAACCGCTGCGCCGCCGCAAGCTGCTGCTGCACCGGCAGGAGATCCGCAAGTTGATCGGCAAGACCGTCGAGCGCGGCATGACGCTGGTGCCGGTGCGCATGTATTTCAAGAACGGCCGCGTGAAGGTGGCGGTCAGTCTTGCGAAGGGCAAAAAGGATTACGACAAGCGCGATGCGATCAAGCGCCGTGATACCGAGCGGGAGACGCGCGCGGCGGTGAAAGCGCGCCGGTAGTAAAATTCGCAGAATGACGATCGCGTCCGCAAAGGTTCCTCTTCTCGATCTCCACGCGCAGTATCAACCCATCCGTGACGAAGTGCTTGCGGCGATCGTGCGCGTGTGCGACAGCCAGCGGTTCATCATGGGGCCGGAAATCACCGCGCTCGAAGCGGAGCTGGCGGCGCTTGTCGGCGTGAAGCACGCGGTGGCGGTGTCGTCCGGAACGGATGCCATTCTGCTCGCGCTGATGGCGCTCGGCATCGGCCACGGCGACGAGGTCATCACCACGACCTATTCTTTTTTTGCGACGGCTGGTTGCATCGTCCGCGTCGGCGCGACGCCGGTGCTGGTGGACATCGATCCGGTGACGTACAACATCGACGTCTCGGCCATCGAAGCGGCCATCACGCCGCGGACGAAGGCGATCGTGCCGGTGCACCTGTACGGATTGTGCGCCGATATGGACCCGATCGTGCGCATGGCCGAACGCGCGGGGGTGCCGGTGATTGAAGATGCGGCGCAGGCGATCGGCGCGTCGTACCATGGCGCGCCCGCGGGAGGCATCGGGGCGTTCGGCTGCTTCTCGTTTTTTCCGAGCAAGAACCT
>JAISPN010000139.1 GCA_031274845.1 Acidobacteriaceae bacterium | reverse complement strand
GGACGAGGACTGGGAGCAATGATCGACAAGGAGCGCGCGCTGCGAGAGCGGTTGCTCTCGTTGCGCTCCGTCGTGGTCGCGTACAGCGGCGGAGTCGATAGCGCGTTCCTGGCTCTGGTGGCGCACGATGTCCTTGGCGACCGAGCGCTGGCCGTCACGGCCGAGAGCCCCAGTTATCCTGAGCGTCATCGCCGGATGGCGCTCGACATCGCCGCGCGGTTTGGTTTTCCTCACCGCCGCATCCACACCGGCGAAGTCGAGCAGCCGGAATATCGAGCCAATCCCGAGAACCGCTGCTACTTCTGCAAACACGAACTCTACACGCACCTGACCCGCATCGCCTCGGACCGTGATGCCGTTGTCGTCGATGGCAACAACGCGGACGATCGTGGCGACTATCGTCCCGGTCGGCAGGCGGCGCGTGAATTTGGCGTGCAGAGTCCGCTCGACGACGCCGGGCTGATGAAGATAGAGATCCGCGAACTCGCGCGCGCGGCGGGACTGCCGACGTGGGACGAGCCTGCGTCGGCGTGCCTCTCGTCACGCATTCCGTATCGGTCCGAGGTGACCGGCGAGAAGTTACGCATGATCGAGCGTGGCGAGGATGCGCTGCGCGCGCTCGGGTTCCGCGTCTGCCGCGTGCGTCACTACGACGACACGGCGCGCGTCGAGATCGGCCGCGACGAATTACCGCGCGCGCTCGATTCCGGCGCGACTGAGGCGATTGTGCACGCGATGCGCGCGGTCGGCTACCGCGACGCCATCGTCGATCCGAAAGGGTACCGAACGGGCAGCCTGAACGAAGGGTTGTTCCTCCGACCGGCGTGACCACGCAACGACTGCGCGTCGGTGCGCTCATCGCTGCGCTGTTCCTTGGCCTCCATCTGGTCGCGGGGCTCCCCGCGTCACTTGAAGACCTCGATTCCATCAACTTCGCGCGCGGCATCGGCGACTACGACGTCGCGCTCCACCAGCCGCACCCGCCGGGCTATCCGGTCTACATCATCGCGGCCAGACTCCTGCACGCGCCAGCCACGCGCGTCGCGGCTCTTGTCCGATGGACGTGGACCGAGGCGTGGACGCTGGGGCTGCTCAGCGTTCTTGCGGGCACGCTTGCGGCCGTTGCGCTGATGTGGCTGTTCGCGGCGCTCGATCGCGACAGGCGTGAGGAGACGTGGACCTGGCTCGCCGTGCTCGTGGCCGTGACGTGTCCGCTGTTCTGGTTCACGGCGTCTCGTCCCATGAGCGATATGTTCGGGTTGGCTGCCGCGATTGCGATTCAGGCGATGTTGCTGCGCGTCGGGAGCGTGCGGTCGCTGGCGCTGGCGGCGGCTGCGGCCGGTTTGGCTGCCGGCATCCGGTCGCAAGTGATCTGGCTCACCGTGCCGCTGCTGTTGCTGGCCGTGCTGCGTGTTCCGCGCGGCGTCCGCTGGCGCGGCGCGTGCGCGGCGCTCGTCGCGTACGGCGCCGCCGTGCTGGTCTGGGCCATTCCGATGCTGTGGGACACGGGCGGGCTGGCGGCGTATTGGGCCGCGCTCTCGTCGCAGGGGACGGCCGATCTGAACGGCGTCGAGATGCTGGCGACCACGCCGACGCTGCATCAGTTGGTGACGGTGCTGCAGTACACGTTTGTCGCGCCGTGGGGATACTGGCAGCTTGCGGCGTTCGCGTTGCCGCTTGCCGCCCTCGGTCTCGTTCAGATCTGGCGTCAGTCGCCGCGCGCGCTCATGGCGCTGGCGGTGGCGTTCGGTCCATACCTCATGTTCGATTTCCTGTTTCAGGAGAGCTTCACCACGCGGTACGCGCTGCCGCTCGTCGTGCCGGTGGCGTATCTCGCGGTGCGCGGCGTCTCGCTGTTCCCGTCGATTCCCGCCACTGGCGTGGCGCTAACGCTCGTCGGCGTTTCCGTTGCCGTCAACGACAGCATGCTCGCCGGGTTCGTGCAGAACGAGGCACCGGCGTTTCGCATGCTGAAGGACATGGCGCGTGCGCAGCAGGAGCACGGCGGCGCGCGCGATCGATTACCGGTGCTGGCGATGCACCGGCGTCAGGAGTTCGATCTGCGCCGGCCGATTCGCTGGATGGCGGATGCGATGCCGAAGGTGGAAGCGCGCCTGCCGTCGCCGCCCAAACACGAGTGGCTTGAACTGGTGAAGTACTGGAACGGCGGCGGCCGGTCGACGGTCTGGTTCGTCGCCGATCCGCTGCGAAGCGATCTCGCGTTGGTGGGCGCCTCGAACGGACCAGCGTCGTATGGATGGACGTTTGCGCCGACGATTCTGCTCGGCGGCGTGCGCCCCAATACGCTCGACTGGCACATCTTCGAGCCGCCGGCGTGGTATGTGGGAGAAGGCTGGGCGCTCACGCCAGAAACGGCGGGCGTGGCGAAAGAGGACGGCAAGGGGCCGGGGATGGCGCCGGTAAGCGCCTGGGTCAAACGTCCGTCCGGCGCGCTGAACATCGTTGTGGGTGGCCGCAACCTGTCGAAGTCTGGCGCGACCGCGCACCTGACGATTGCCGTCGATGGACGCGAGGTGCATACGGCGGAGATCGCGCCCGGATTTTTTCTCCGCATCTTCTCGCTCGACATGGTGGCTGGTCCCGGCGACTACGCGCCGTTGACCATTGCCGCGACCGATCCCGATTTCGCCATCGAGCAGTTCGATGCGCGTCCCGCGGGCGAACCGGTGTTCGGCTTCGCGGATGGGTGGCACGAGCACGAATACAATCCGGCGACGGGAATCGGCTGGCGATGGACGAGCGATCGCGCGACGATTCGCGTCCGTCCGGAAGGGCGCGCGCTTGTAC
Organism: Acidobacteriaceae bacterium; assembly: GCA_031274845.1. Taxonomy (GTDB): domain Bacteria; phylum Acidobacteriota; class Vicinamibacteria; order Vicinamibacterales; family CAVVIG01; genus CADEEX01. Next base: position 6,523 of record JAISPN010000139.1, on the reverse strand, counting down.
TGACGCTCGGCGGCGAGATCGAGGCGGCCGCGTCGTCTCACGTCATCGTCAGGAGCGGCGCGCGCGTCGTCGGGGAGTTCGACGTCGATCGTCAGTTCACGCGCACCGTGATTGTTCCCGCCGATGCGCTCGCGCAGCCGGAGGCGGAGGTGACGATTGAGAGCAGCGCGTCCTACATCCCGGCCGAGACCCGGTGGCGCTCGAAGGATCGGCGGCGGCTTGGACTCAAGCTGACGGAGTGCCGGCTGACGCCGGTTTCCTAGCCAGGCAGAGCAGTGAGCTGCCGACCGGATTCGATCCGGCGCGCAGCCAGAGACTTTCCATCCACAACGCGGCGGACAGGACGGCATTAACCGGCGCCGGCGGCACGCGGATCTCGGTGTCGGCGTGTTGTTCGGCGGAGAGTCCGCGCCATCGCTGGAACGCGCGAGAGACCATCATCGGTGGCACGAGCACGGCGTTGGTGTACGTCAGGCGCTCGATGGTGAATCCGACGCCGGTGAGAAGCGCGCCGAGCGAGCGGCGGGTGTAACGGCGTTGCTCCCGGCTCAGCACGGAATGGTCGCCGCGCAGCGATTCCATCGCGGCCACATTCACAAGCGCCCATCCGCCCGGACGGAGCACCCGGTACATTTCGGCGGCCGCGCGCGCTTCATCGGCGTGAGAAAGTGAATAAAGAACATCGAAAGATGTCACAATATCGAACGCGTTCGACGGAAAGGGGACCGCGTTCACCGACGCGCGCAGGAGGCCGGAACGGCCTTCTTCGCGTCCAATGTGGAGACCGATTTCAGTGAGATCGAATCCGAAGGCCCGGCCGTACGGCGCCAGCAACGCGAGGTTGTTGCCGGTGCCGCAACCGCAATCGAGCAGGCGCAGGTTGGTGCGGCCGGAAGCGGCGTGTGCGAGGAGTGGCGAGACGAATCGCCGGAATCCGCGGAACCAGAAATGTGTGGCCTCGGCGCGTGCCGTGGCGTGCAGGAGATGCTCCACTGTGGGGCATTGTAACGGTTGATGAATTGACAGTTGAGCTTTCGCTTTGTAAGCTGCGATTTCTCCAATGAGGAGTTTGATGATGATTCGTTTCCGCCCGCTTGTTTCGGTGATGATTTTGAGCACCGTCGTGATGGTGGCCGCTTGCGGCAAGAAGACGCCGCCGCCGGCGCCGGCGCCGCCGCCACCGCCGCCACCGGCTGTTGTGCCACCGCCACCGCCGCCGCCCCCACCGCCGCCGCCCCCGCCACCGCAGGTGCAGCGTCAGCCGACCGAGGACGAGATCTTCGCGCAGAAGTCACTCGATCAGTTGAACGCGGAGAAGCCGCTCGCTGATGTCTACTTCGATCTCGATCAGTCGACGGTGCGAGACGACGCGCGGCCGATTCTGCAACGGAACGCGGAGTGGTTGAAGCGTTGGACCAGCACGCAGATCACCATCGAAGGGCACTGCGACTCGCGTGGCAGCAGCGAATACAACCTCGCCCTCGGCACGCGTCGCGCGCAGGCGGTGAAGGACTATCTGGTGAGTCTGGGTGTGCCGATCAACCGCGTGACGGTCGTGACGAAGGGGAAAGAACAGCCGGTCTGTTCTGTCGAGAACGAATCCTGCTGGTCGCAGAACCGTCGCGGTCACTTCATCATCACCGCGAAGTAATTCCGCTCGTTGTTCAGGACGCGCGTCCTTCGGCTGGTTCAGCCGGGGACGCGCGTTTTTTATTTCGAGCGCGTCTCTCTGGCTATGCGCTCGTGTGGGTGCTTACGCGCCCGTTCGACATTCCGCCGCAATTTTCTCCGCCGCCGCTCGTGGATCGGCCGCCGCGATAATCGGACGTCCCACCACGATGTAGTTGGCGCCGCTTCCGAGCGCGCCCGCCGCCGACGCCGTTCTGTGTTGATCCCCTTTCACATCGCTCGCGCCACGGATGCCGGGCGTGACGATCTGAAAGCGCGGGTCGCACGCCTCACGAATCAGTTGAATCTCCTGCGGCGAGGCGACGACCCCGTCCAGTCCTGACTCCTGAGTAAGTAACGCCAGACGGCGCACGTGATCGGGAACGGCCGATGTGACGCCAGTCGCGGCAAGACCTGCCTCTGTGAAGCTGGTGAGCACCGTGACGGCGATGACGAGCGGTGGACTGCTCATCATTCTGGCGGCTTCCTCGTCGGCGGCCTGACGCGCGGCGCGCATCATGTCGAGACCGCCGCCCGCGTGGACGTTGACCATCCAGACGCCAAGCCGCGTGGCGGCGGCGATGGCGCCAGCCACCGTGTTCGGGATGTCGTGGAATTTCAGATCGAGAAACACGCGGTCGCCGCGCCGGGCGAGCTCTTCGACAAACGCGGGACCATGACTGGTGAAGAGGCGGCTGCCGATTTTAAACGCGCCGACCGAACCGCGCAGCGTGTTCGCGAGCGCGCGTGCCTCGTCGGCCGTATCGACATCGAGTGCGACGATGAGTTGATCCATAGAAACGTTATGTGTGCGCGGCCTTCGAGCCGGTGTGAAGCGATCCGATGAGATCGGCGATCCGCGCGATGTGGTGCCGTTGTCCGTAGTCGTCGAGGCCGTCCAGCATCTTCTGCCAGATGAACGGGTCCACGAAGTTCGCGGTGCCGACCTGCACGGCTGTCGCGCCCGCAATCATGAATTCGAGCACGTCGCGCGCGTCGGTAATGCCGCCCATGCCGATGACCGGAATCTTCACCGCGTTCCGGCACTCGTGCACCATGCGCACCGCGATCGGACGAATCGCCGGTCCGCTCAGGCCGCCCATGCCGTTCGAGATCTTTGGCGTCCGCGTTTCGACGTCGATGACCATCGCCAGAAACGTGTTGACGAGCGACACCGCGTCCGCGCCCGCGTCTTCCGCCTCTTTGGCAAACGACGCCGGGCTGGTGACGTTTGGCGTGAGCTTGGGAATGAGCGGCAGCCGTGTGACCTTGCGCACGGCGCTGACGACATCGTGCGTGCCGGAGAGGCTGCACCCGAATTGAATGCCCCCTTCCTTGATGTTCGGGCAGGAGATGTTCAACTCGATGGCGTGGACGCCTTCGTGATCCGACAGAATGCGCGACACCTCCGCGTACTCTTCGATCGTCGTGCCGCAGACATTGACGATGACGGTTGCGTTGCGCGCGCGCAGTTCCGGCAGCTTCTCGTTGACGAAGCGATGAACGCCGATACCTTGCAAGCCGATCGCGTTCACCATGCCGGCCGGCGTTTCGACGATGCGCGGCGCCGGATGCCCTTCGCGTTCGGTGAGGAATAACCCTTTGACCGCGATCCCTCCCAGCAGGGAGAGATCGATGAGGTCGGCGTACTCGACGCCGTAGCCGAAGCAGCCGCTCGCGGCAATCAGTGGATTCTTGAGCGTGAGCGATCCGATGCGAACGGAGAGATCCATGGTCAGTAGTCCGGTCAGCGCGTTTCAGTCCCAGACAATGCGATCGGCGTCGAGCACCGGTCCGGCAATACAGGAGCGGACGTGGTGCGCCGTGCCCTGTTCGTTCTTCATCGGCACGACGCAGCTATAGCAGCCGCCCATGCCGCACCCCATCGTGCGCTCCACCGACACCTGACACGGCCGCGCGAACCGTTCGGCCACGCGAGCGGTGGCGGCCAGCATCCCTTCGGGACCACAGGCGTACAGCGCGACCCGTCGGTTGGTGGCGGCGGCGAGTTCGCGTTCGAGCGGCGCGATAATCCGTCCCGCTTCGCCGGCGCTGCCATCTTCGGTCGTGAGCACGAGCCGCGCGCCCAACTGACGGAATGTATCGAGATAAAACAGTTCGCTTGCGCGTCGGGCGCCGTAGAAGAGCGTCGTCGGTACGCCACGCGCGGCCAGTGTTTCGGTGAGCGCCAGAAACGGCGCGAGGCCGACGCCTCCGGCCACCATCCACGCTTCGGTGGGCGGTTCGACGAGCGAGAAGGGACGTCCGAGCGGACCGAGACAGGAGACGCGTTGTCCCTCGCGCGCGCTGTAGACCAATCGCGTCGAGACGCCGATGCGCTTGTTGAGAATGGAGATGCCGATGTGACGGCCCGCGCGGTCGCGCAATACTTCGAACACGGAGAACGGACGCCGCAACAACGGGTCGTGGCCCGTGGCGACTTTCACCATGACGAATTGTCCGGGCGTGGCGGCGGCGGCGATGGCTGGCGCGGCGAGTTGCAGGACGTTGTAGTCGTTCGACAGCGGGATGTTGGCGATGACGTCCGCCGCGACATCGGAGGGCATGAAAGCCAGTGTATACTGAGTCCCGCTCTTTAAACGCAGCCCGAGAGGTTGCAAAGAGGTGTCGAATGCTCGCCTGCTCGTCATCATCACGCACAATCAAGTCGATCGTCATTCCGCGCGAGGTGTCGCTGTGCCGGTGGTAATGGATGCCGACCGCATCGGTCGGACGCTGACGCGGATTGCGCACGAGATCATCGAACGCAACCGCACACTCGATCAGTTGGTGCTCGTTGGCATTCAACGCCGCGGCGTCCCGCTCGCGCGCCGATTGGCGGCGGCGATCCACGCGATCAACCAGCACGAGGTGCCGACCGGCGCGCTCGACATCACGCTCTACCGCGACGACCTGATGCGTCACACGGTCGGCACGCAACCGGTGGTCGGCCGCACCGACATCCCGTTTTCGATCGACGACAAACGCATTCTGCTCGTCGACGACGTGCTGTATACCGGACGCACGATTCGCGCGGCGCTCGACGCGCTCATCGAATTCGGCCGCCCCACGTCCATTCAACTCGTCGTCTTGATCGACCGCGGTCACCGCGAGTTGCCGATTAAGGCCGACTACGTTGGCAAGAACGTCCCAACGTCGCCGTCGCAAAGCGTGCAGGTGCGCCTGGCTGAAACCGACGGACGCGACGAAGTGGAGATCCAGGAATGAAGAAGGATCTTCTCAGCATCAACGACCTGAGCCGCGACGAAATCTACCGCGTGCTCGACACCGCCGTCGCCATGCGCGAGATCGGCGAGCGGCCGATCAAGAAAGTGCCGACGCTGCGCGGCAAGACGGTCGTGAACCTGTTCTACGAGCCGAGCACCCGCACGCGAACATCGTTTGAAATCGCCGAGAAACGCCTGAGCGCCGACACGCTCAACATCGCCGTGCAGGCGTCGAGCGTGCAAAAGGGAGAGACGCTCGCCGATACGGCGATGAACATCGAGGCGATGGCGCCGGACATGATCGTTCTGCGGCACCAGTCGTCGGGCGCGTGCCATCTGCTGTCGCGCATCTGCCGCTCGCGCATCATCAACGCGGGCGACGGGATGCACGAGCATCCGACGCAGGCGCTGCTCGACGCCTTCACGATCCGTCAGCACAAGCAACAGATCGAGGGGTTGAAGGTCGCCATTGTCGGCGACTTGCTGCACAGCCGCGTGCTTCGATCGAACGTGCTGCTGCTGACGAAGCTTGGCGCGGAGGTCTGGATGTCTGGCCCGCAGACGCTCGTCCCGCGCGGCCTCGATCAACTGGGCGTCCGGTTCTCTCCGACGGTCGACGAAGCGGTCGAAGGCGCCGACGTCGTGATGATGCTGCGCATCCAGCAGGAGCGGATGCAGGGAGCGTACTTCCCGTCGCTCCGCGAGTACTACAACGTGTTCGGGATGACGGTGGAACGGATGCGCCGCGCCAAGCCGGATGTCATCGTGATGCATCCCGGCCCGATGAATCGTGGTGTTGAAATCGCGTCCGACGTCGCGGATGGTCCGTATTCGGTGATCCTCGAACAGGTCGCCAACGGCGTGGCGGTCCGGATGGCGGTGCTCTATTTACTGGCTGGTGGAGTTGAAGATGAAGCGGTTGCTTAAGGGCGGGCACGTCGTCGATCCGGCAAACGGCCGGAATGGAATCTTTGATGTGCTCATCGATCACGATCGCATCGCCAAGGTCGGCCGCGATCTCCCGGTCGAGGCTGACTACACCGTCGTCGACATCCCGGCGAACGTGATCGTGACGCCGGGGCTCATCGATGTACACGTCCACCTGCGCGAGCCGGGGCAGGAGCACAAAGAGACGGTTGCGACCGGAACGGCGGCGGCGGTCGCTGGCGGCTTTACCGCCGTGGCGTGCATGCCGAATACGTCGCCGGTGAACGACAACGCGGGCGTCACCGAGTACATCCTGAAGAAAGCAGCCGAAGCGGGGCTGGCGCGCGTCTATCCGATTGGCGCGGTGTCGCGCGGACAGAAAGGCGAGCAGCTGGCCGACATCGCCGAGCTCGTGGCCGCTGGCTGCGTGGCGGTGACCGACGATGGACATCCGGTGGCGACGGCGTTATTGATGCGCCGCGCGCTCGAGTACACGCAGATGTTCGACATCCCGGTCATCGAGCACTGCGAGGAGCAGACGCTCAAGGGTGACGGCGTGGCGCACGAAGGGTTTTACGCGTCGAGTCTCGGGCTACGCGGGATTCCCGGCGAAGCCGAATCGATCATGGCGCTGCGCGACATCTCGCTTGCCGAGTTGACCGGCGGCCGCGTCCACATCGCGCACATGAGCGCGCGTCAGA
>JAISPN010000124.1 GCA_031274845.1 Acidobacteriaceae bacterium | reverse complement strand
AGTCCGCTCGTCGGACTGTTTCAGGCCGGCTACGCCGAACTGACCGCGCAGCTTCGTCAGGGCTCCCCCATCGACCCCGATGTCGTGACGAGCGGATCGCCGAGCGCCGCCGCGCGTCCGACGCTCAAGAGCCTCGCCGCCGTGGACCGATCGCTGACACGCGCCACGGTGATCGAGATGAACAAGCTCGAGAAGTGGCTCCCCTTTCTCGCCACGACGGCGAGCATTGCCCCCTTTGTCGGTCTCTTCGGAACCGTCGTCGGCATCATGATGGCGTTCCAGGGCATCGGCCAGACCGGCTCGACCAATCTTGCCGTGGTGGCGCCCGGCATCGCAGACGCGCTGGTTGCGACCGCGTTTGGTCTCGTGGCGGCGGTTCCGGCGGTGTGGGCCTACAACCACCTGACGAACCGTGTCCGGCTGTTCGCCTCAGAGATGGACGACTTCGCATTGGAATTTCTGAACATCGCTGAAAGGAACTTCACCTAACGTGCCCAAAGTGCAGGCACAACCCACACGGAGCGGCGGGCGCGGACATCGCGTCTCGACCTCGCTCGCGGAAATCAACGTCGTGCCGCTCGTCGACGTGATGCTGGTGCTGCTCATCATCTTCATGGTCACGGCGCCGATGATTCAGCGCGGGGTCGACGTCAACCTGCCGCAGTCGAAAAGCGCGAGCGCCATTACCGGCGAGCCGGTCTTCGTCACCGTGCCGGCGTCATTTCGCACCGATCACATGGTGTATCTGGGAACGGAGCGACTGGCGACCGACATCATGCAGGAGCGGGTCCGTCAGAAGATGGACACGTTGCAAGACAAGCACGTCTACCTGCGCGGCGATGGCGCCGTGCAGCTACAGGATCTGATGACGGTGATCGATCTGCTCAAAGCGGCCGGCGTGACCAACGTCGGCATGGTCGCCAAAGCCCCCGGAGAGCTGTGAGGTGGATGTAGGCGACGTGCTGCGCGATCGGACGGCGGGCCCGAAAGGGCTCGAGCGCATGATCGTGCTGTCGCTCGTGCTGCACGCGGGAGCTCTTGTGGCCCTCATGTTCGGCGCGCGCGGGTGGGCCATACAGGCGCCACCGCCGAAAACGGTGATGACGATCTCGCTGAACGGCGGCAACGAAGGGCCCGAAAACGGCGGCATGACGAGCATCGGCGGCCGGCCGATTCAGGAAGTGTTGCAGGCGACACCGCTAAAGACGCGCGAACCAATCCGTCCTCCCGCCGACATCACGCCGGAGATGACGCTGCCGGCGCCGGTCAAACCCAAACCAAAGACAGCGCCGAAACCAGCACCGCAGGTCAAGGAGACGCCGAAAGATGCGCGTGGGCAGACACCCACACGCGGGCCGGAGGTCCGTCAAGGCACCGCCGTGGCGGAAACCGGCGCGCGCGGGCAAGGCTTTGGACTCTCGACGAGCGGCGGCATCGGGAACGGCGCGCGGCTTGACGTCGCCGACTTTTGTTGCCCCGAGTACGTCGAACAGATGGTGCAGCGTATTCGCGCAAACTGGGATCAACGCGCCGAAGTCCGCGGCGTCACCATCGTCAAGTACACGATTCAGCGGAATGGGACCATCACGAATGCTGATGTTGAACAATCGAGCGGCTACACCCAACTCGATCTGAACGCGCTCAGAGCCGTGATGACGACCCGGCAACTCCCGCCGCTTCCGTCCGCGTTCTCGAACGCGACATTGCCCGTGCACCTCACTTTTGAGTACGGAACACGATGACTGTAAATCCTTCTCGTGCGGCTCTCTCCGCGTTTGCCCTGACGGCGGCGCTGCTCCTGCTACGTAGTAGCGCACGCGTGACACCGGCGCTACAGGCGCAGGCGCCGCAACCGCCTGAAATTTCAACCACCATCAGCAGCGATCAAGGGGGCCGTCCTCCCCGCTTCGCGATCCCTGATTTCATCGCGCTCGCAAGCGATGAGGAGACGCGCGAGGCGGCGCGCACGATTGCGCGCGTCTTGTGGGACGATTTGGCGTTCGAGCGTGAATTCGCGCTCATCCCGCGCGACGTCATCAGCACGATTCCGGCCGCGACCTCGCTTGCCGATGTCCCGCTCGATCGCTGGCGCGAAGTGAACGCCGACGGCGTGATTGTCGGCACCGTCCAGAAAACCGGCACTAACATCCGGGTTGAGATTCGACTCTTGAACGTCCGCACCCGCCAGGCGGTGTTCTCGCAGGTCTACACCGGCGCGCTCACGAGCCAGCGCCTGTTTGCGCACTCAGCGGCCGACGAGATCCATCAGCAGCAACGCGGTCTCGTGGGCGTCGCCCGGAGCAAGCTGACCTTCAACTCCGACCGCGACGGCGAGCGGATCACCGGCACGGTCGAGAATCGGAGCGTCCGGGAGATCTACATCGCCGACTACGACGGCGAGAATCAGCGGCGTCTCACGGTCCAGCGATCGCTCAACATCAACTCGACCTGGTCGCCCGATGCGCGCTCGATTGCCTACGCGTCGTATCGCCGCGGGCCACCGCAGATTTTCGTCTCCAACATCTATCAGGGGACGCTCGAGGAGTTGACCAAGGGCCCCTCGCAAAGCGTGACGCCGGCGTTCTCTCCCGACGGGACGCGCATTGCCTACGCCTCGACACGCGATGGCAACTTCGAGATCTATGTCGCCAACCGCGACGGATCGAATCCGCGGCGGCTGACGAATCATCCGGGGGCCGACATCACCCCGACCTGGTCGCCGTCAGGCACGCAGATCGCGTTCACGTCGGATCGGACCGGCACGCCGCAGATCTACATCGTGGGGAGCGACGGACTCGGCCTCCGGCAGTTGACGCACGAGACGTACGCCGATCGCGCCACCTGGTCTCCGGCGCCGTTCAACGAGATCGCGTACGCGTCGCGCAACGGCAATAGCAACGACATCAAGGTCGTTGAGCTTGCGACCGGCGCCGTGCGTCAACTAACGTTTGGGGAAGGCACGAACGAAAGCCCTGCCTTCGCACCAAACGGACGGCATATTGCGTTCGCCTCGACGCGAACCGGCAAGTTTCAGATTTACACCCTCGCGCGGGACGGGAAGGATCTCAAACAGATCACCCGGACGGGCGCGAACTATCAACCGAACTGGTCGCGCTCGCCTGAAACCAAGACGCAGCCGTAACGGTTCGCCGAAGAGACAGTCTGAGGAGACTCCCTTGCGAATAGCGAAACCTCTGCTCGGCGCCGGCGCGCTGGTGACGATCGTGTTGATGCTCGCGTGCGGCGGCAAGAAGCCGCCGATCGCGCGTCCCACGCCGCCACCGCCGCCGCTACCGGAGACCGTCGTGACATCACCGCCACCAGCGCCTGCGCCGGCGGAACCGGTCGCTGAACAGAAGATCGAGGAGATCCAGCCGGTCGTCGAGGACACCGTCAACTCCGCCTCGCTCGACGAGCTCAATCGGAATTCGCCGCTGCAGCCGGTGTTCTTCGATCTCGACAGCGACACGCTCAACGCCGAAGGGCGCCGCGTGCTCGACGGCAACGCGCGCGTGCTCGCGCAAAACGCCAGCTGGATGGTGCTCATCGAAGGTCACTGCGACGAGCGTGGCAGCGCCGAGTACAATCTGGCGCTGGGAGAACGCCGCGCGCTCGCCGCGCGCGCCTATCTCCTGTCGCTCGGGCTGTCGGACAGTCGCGTCCGCACCGTCAGCTACGGCAAGGAATTTCCCTTTGTCCCGGGCCACGACGAATCGGCGTATTCGAAAAACCGCCGCGCCCACTTCGTGGTCACGGCCAAGTGAGTGTCATGACGATGAACATCCGCACCCTGGCGTTGTCGCTGGCCGTCCTCTCGGCGACGGCGCTTCCGGCGCTGGCGGCCGACAAGGAACAGCGGCAGATGATGGCCGACCTGCGCATCCTGCAGGAACAGTCGCAGCAGATGCAGAACCTGCTCGCGTCGTTGGGCGAAGCGCTCAAAGCCGTCAACCAGCGGCTCGACGATCAAGCGGACGCCGACAAGCGCGCGCTGGCCGACGAAAAACTGGCGATCGATAACCTCGCCAACGATCTGCGCGTCCTGCGCGAGAAGGTCGACGATACCGGCGTGCGCGTCGGCTCGGTCGGTCAAGAGCTCGACGCCTTGCGGCAATCGGTGACCGCGCTCACCACGATGCGCGTCACCCCGGTCGAACCAGATGCGCCCGATAGCGCGCCTGCCGTGGCGACCACCGCGCCAGTCTCGCCAGTAGGCGGAAGCGCGGCCGCCGTCGGCGCCTCGCCGCAGAAGCTGCTCGACGGCGCGATGGCCGACTACTACGGCGGGCAGTACGATCTCGCGGTGCTCGGCCTCGAGTCCTACATCAAGACGTTCCCGCAATCGACGCAGGCCGACTTCGCGCAGTACCACATCGGGATGTCGTTGTTCAACGACGCGAAGTACGACCGCGCCGTCGACGCGTTCGGTAGCGTCATCACGACCTATCCGCGCAGCAGCCTCCTCCCCGACTCGTACGTCAAGATGGGAGTGGCCTACAAGAATCTCAAACAGAACGCCAAAGCCAAAGAGGCGTTCGACTACGTGATCAAGAATTACCCCGACAGCACGGCAGCCACCATCGGGCGGCAGCAACTCGAAGGTCTCGGACGACCATAGGAGAAGGCAACGTCATGGGCAGCGTTAACAAAGTCATTCTGGTCGGCAACCTCGGACGAGATGCCGAACTCCGATACACACCGGGCGGGGCGGCCGTCGCCACCCTGAACATGGCCACGACCGACGTGTGGAACGACAAGGCAGGCCAAAAGCAGGAAAAGACCGAGTGGCACCGCGTGGTGCTCTGGGGAAAATCTGCGGAAGCGCTTGCTGAATATCTCACCAAGGGCAAACAGATTTACATCGAAGGCCGTCTCCAGACGCGCCAATGGGACGACAAGGACGGGAACAAGCGCTACACCACCGAGATCCGCGGCGACAAGGTCGTGCTCCTGGGCGGCGGTGGCGGACGGAGTGGCGGCGGCGGGATGGAGCGCGGGAGCGGCGGCGATCACATGGGCGCCTCCGGCCCCGGCCCCGACATGGAACCGATCACCGACGACGACATCCCGTTTTAAGTGAGGTGTGCCTCACGGACGAGACGCCACGGCCTTCGTGCCGTCTCATCCGTGAGGGCGCGTCGCGCGCTTACTTCTTGTCTTCCCGCCCGTAGCGATCTTCGAGCCTCACCACATCGTGCAGTTCCGGCGTCGACACTTCGAAGATGTCGCTGTCCTCGATGGCCGTCATGCGATGAATCGTTTTGGGCGTGATGTGCATCCGCTCGCCCGGCAGCATCTCCCGTTTGCGCAGCTCCCCCGCCTCTTGAATCTCAAAGAGCAGTTTGCCGGAATGGAGATAAATCGTCTCGTCCTTGAGGTTGTGATACTGCAGGCTCAGCGCGTGGCCCGCATTCACATGAATGAGCTTCCCCACATAGCGCTCGGTCTTCGCCCAGTGCAGTTCATAGCCCCACGGTTTCTCGACTCTCGTCACTTCGTTCGACATCAGAAAGCACCCTCGATCACAATTTGACGCTGTATCGTCCAAGCCCCGCCACCAGTTCCTGCTCGATGTCCTCAACCGTCGTCAATGTCAACACGCGGCGCGCCAGCGCGCGCAGATCGTCAAGACGTCGCTCCGACAACACCTGCGTCGCCACACCGATCGCGCCTGGCGTCATGCTGAACTCGGTCAGCCCAAGACCGACGAGCAGAGGCAGAATCGCCGGGTCCGACGCCATCTCGCCGCAAAGCGACACGGGAATCCGCTGACGTCCCGCCGCGCGGCGCACCATCAGCACGACGCGCAGAATCGCCGGGTGCAGCGGCTCGTAGAGCATCGACACCCGCTCGTCCGCGCGATCCACGGCCAGACAGTACTGAATCAGGTCGTTGGTCCCGATCGTGAAGAAATCGACCTCCCGCGCCAGAAGGTCCGCCGTGTATGCCGCCGCGGGAATCTCGATCATGACGCCGATCGGCACCGCCGGCACAGGTACGCCTTCACGTTCGAGCGTCGCGATCACATCCCGCACCACGGCGCGCGCCTGACGGATCTGCTCCACGCTTGTGACGAATGGAAACATGATCCGCAACTGTCCATGACACGACGCCCGAAACAGGGCGCGCAGTTGCGTCCGGAACAGGTCCGGCTGCGCCAGCGCCAGACGTAACCCGCGGCGCCCCTGACGGCTCCCCCGCTCCTCGTCGGCAATCCAGCTTCCACCGAGCGCGGGATCGGCCGAGCGCAGCGCCAACTGATCCTCGTCGACGTCGAACGTGCGAATCGTCACCAGCCCCGGCGCCATCCCTTCGACCATTTGGCGGTAGATCGCGTATTGCTCGTCCTCGTCAGGAATTTCGTGACCGCCGGTCAGCAGGAACTCCGAGCGGTAGAGCCCCACCCCCTCCGCGCCGGCGTAACGCGCCGCCGCCAGATCCTCCGGAAACTCGATGTTCGCATCGAGACGAATCGCCGTGCCATCCGCCAGCCTCGCCGGACGCCGCGCCGCCTCCGTCCAGACCGCCGCCGGACGTCGATCGTGCGCCTCGCGGATCACGCGGTCCAGCGTCTCTTCGTCCGGATCGACGATGACGGCCGCGTTGGTCCCGTCGATGACGACCAGTTCGCCGGGCTGGATTTCCTCGCTCGCCACATGGAGCCCCACTACGGCGGGCACTTCGAGCGAGCGCGCAAGGATCGCCGTGTGATAGGTGCGGCTGCCAGCGTCGGTCGCAAAGCCACGGACTTTCGTCCAGTCGACCTGCGCCGCCAGCGACGGCGTGAGATCGTCGGCAATCAACACCGACGCCTCGTCGAGTTGTTGCAGCAGATCGCGCGGGCTTACCACCCCCTCGCGCAGGTTCATCTTGAGACGGCCGACCAGATCGGCGACATCCCCTTTGCGTTCGCGCAGATACGGATCGGCAATCTCGTCGAACACCGCGCTGACGTCCTCGAACACCTGCTGGACCGCCCACTCGGCGTTGACGAGCGTGTCAGAGACGAGTGCCGCGGCGCGCGGGACGAGCATCGGGTCGTCGAGCATCAGCAGTTGGGCGTCGAAGATGGCGGCGAGATCTGGTCCGCGCCGCTCGGCAACGCTGGCGCGGATGTCGTGGAGTTGCTGCCGCGAGCGCTGGCGGCTCTGCTCGAGCCGTCCCAGCTCGTGATCGATTCGGGACGGAAGAATGCGGTACCGCAGCACCTGCGCGCGCTGCATCAGAATCACCGCGCGGCCGCAGACCACGCCCGGCGACACGCCGATGCCAGAGAAGCGCTTCATGCCTCGCCGAACCCTTGCTCGATGAGCGCGATGAGCGCGTCGATCGCCTGTTGCTCGTCGACGCCGTCGCCGCTGATCGTGAGCATCGTGCCTTGCGCCGCCGCCAGCAGCAGCAGCCCCATGATGCTCTTGCCGTCCATGGCACGCCCCTGCCGTTCGACTTTGACGCGCGCGCTGAACTGGCTGGCCAAATGCACGAACTTCGCCGCCGCCCGCGCGTGCAGACCCAGACGATTCACGACGAGGACGGTGCGCACGATCATTTACGTCTTCTCGCCGCGCAGCAGATCCGACGCCACCCAAATCGCGCCACGGCCATGGTCGCGCATCTCACGCGCCACGGCCAGCAGATCGTTTGATTCCTTGAGCGAGGCCAACTTGATCAGCATCGGCAGATTCACGCCGGTGATGACTTCGAGCCGGTTCGTCTCAAGAAACGTCATGCCGAGATTCGACGGCGTCCCGCCGAACATGTCCGTCAGCAGCAGCACTCCGTCCTCGCCGCGCACCTGCTCAACGGCGTTCGCAATATCCTCACGCGCATCGTTGACATCCTCGTGCCACCCGATCGACACCGCCGCGAACTGCGGCAGATCGCCCACGATCATCTCCGCGGCGTTCAAGAGCTCCGTCGCCAGTTGACCGTGCGTCACGACAATAACGCCGATCATGAGGTCGCCTGCCGGATATCACGGTGCCGCACGCGCACCTTCGCGCCAGCCACCGACGCGAGTTTTCGTCCAAGATGCTCGGTAATCATCACCGACCGATGACGGCCGCCCGTGCAACCAATCGCGACGGTGAGATAACTCTTCCCCTCGTCCACATAGCACGGCAGCACGTATGTCAAATACGCTTCGAGGCGATCGATGAACTCGCGCGTCGAGTCGTCGCGCGTCATGAAGGTAATGACGGCGCGATCGCGTCCGGTGCGCTTGCGAAGGGTTGGCACGAAGTGCGGGTTGGGCAAACAGCGGGCATCGAACATGAGATCCGCATCGACTGGCACGCCATGTTTGTAGCCGAAGCTGAGCAGCGTCACCACCAGCGTCGCATGACGTCGATCGCGCGACAGCCCCATGAAGAAATGCCGGAGCTCGTGCACCGTCATGTCCGAGGTATCGACGATCTCGTCGGCCAGCTCGCGGACCGCCGCAAGGCGCGTCCGCTCCTCGCGAATCCCTTCGCTCGGTGACCGCGCCGGCGCCAGCGGATGGGGACGCCGCGTTTCGCTGAAGCGGCGGACCAAGGTCGCGTGGCTCGCTTCGAGAAAAATCAGCATCGGATTTAAACCGCGCATCTTCTTCAAGCTGCGAAACACGCGCGGAAACGACCGCAACAGATTCCGCTCGCGGATATCGATGACGAGCGCCACCTTCTCGATATCTTCCGCGCGAAGCGCAAGCTTCGCCAGCGTCGGAATGAGCGTGGTCGGCAGATTATCGACGCAGAAGTACCCGAGATCCTCGAGCGCGTGGATCGCCTGCGACTTCCCGGCCCCCGACAGCCCCGTGAGGATGATGAACGGATGCGCGCGCGCGCCAGAAGGCGCCGGCGACATCGACAGCGTCTTCCGTGTCGGGCTCACGTGTCCCCTCCCTTGTCGGTGCCAAACTCCGTCGCATCCTCGTCAGTGAGTGACGCATCGTGCAGGAGCCGCTCTTCGAGTTTCGCGGCAAGCAGACGGGCGCTGTTGTGCCCTCGGGTCCGCAGGAACTGATTCCTCGCCGCGACCTCGACGAGAATGGCGATGTTGCGGCCGGGCGTCACCGGCAAACCAAGAAGAGGCACCTTCAGTCCGAGGATCTCATAAAACGCATCGTCCAGGCCAAGGCGTTCGTACTCGCGCGCAGGGTCCCACCGTTCGAGCTGCACGACAAGCTCGATACGCTTCGACGAGCGCGTCGACGCGATCCCGAACAGTTCCTTGACGTTGATGATGCCGAGCCCGCGCAGTTCCATGTGGTGCTGCGTCAGCTCCGGACAGGTGCCGATCAAAATCCGCTCGGCTTGCTTGCGCACTTCCACCGTATCGTCCGCGACAAGCCGATGACCGCGCGCGATCAGATCGAGCGCGGTTTCACTCTTGCCAATCCCGCTCTCGCCGGTGATGAGCACGCCGAGACCGAGCACATCGAGGAGCGCCGCGTGCAACGTCGTGCGCTCGGCGAGCGTGTCTTCGAGCAGCGACATGAGCTTGGCGACCGCGCTCGGTGTCGCGGCCGGCGTCGCAAGGAGCGGGATGCCGGCAGCCCGAGCCTCGTCGAGAAGCTCCGGCGGCGGCGCCGACCCTGCCGTGACGAGGAGACACGGGATGTCGCACGCCAGCGCGAGATGGAGCCGCTCGGTGCGCTCTCCGGCCGGCAAGCTATGCAGAAAACGGACTTCGCTCTCGCCCAGAATGAGCACGCGTCCCGGTTTGAGGAACTCGTGAAACCCGATGAGCGAGAGCCCCGTCTTCTGCGGATGCGGACTGGTAATCGGACGGCCGAGCCCCTCGCTGCCGGCAAGCAGTTCCAGCGACAGGCCGAACGCCTCCGAGCGGCTGCCCAGCAGGTCACCGACGGTGACGCGAGGAAGGTGTGGCATGACCGGGATGCCGTGGGGCTTAGACGTCCGTTTCCACCAGCATCAATTCGCCGCTGGTCGTCCGGTACAGGACGGAGAGCTCCATGGTCTCCGCGTTGCGGAACACCAGCACGAGTTCCTTCGCGCCAATCTTGCGCGACGCGTCGGAGACCGACATCGGACGCACCTCCTGCCGAGTGGATTCAAGCACCGTCAGTGGATGCGGACGTTCTTCGCGAAGCGCCTTGGCCTTGCTCTTCGCCTGCGCCCGCGCCGGTTTCGCCGGCAGCACGTCGGCCAGTTCCTCCTCCTTGGTGGAGCCGCGCTTCTTCCGCTCTTGCCACTTCCCTTTCACCTTGAGCGCCTGCTGCGCCACCTTGTCGAACGCTTGACTGAGCGCGCCCTGCCATGCCGCGCCGGTGCCAAAGCCGTGCAGGAACTTCTCCCCACGCACGTGCACGGTGACGTCGGCGCGATGACCGATCTTGTCGTTGGAAAAGACCACCTGCGCGGAGACCGCGCTGTCGTGAAGCAGACGATCGAGACGAGAAAGCTTGCCGTCGACCAACCGGCGCATGCCGGGGGTGATATCGATGTGTCGTCCAGTGAGTTCGAGTCGCATGGGCCGCCCTGATGGAGTCAGTAGAGAACTTTCCTCTGGTTTGAGGTGGGAATCTTCAGTTCCTCACGATATTTCGCGATGGTGCGTCGAGCCAGTTCGAGCCCTTCGCCCTGAAGAATGCTGACGATTTTCGAATCGCTCAGCGGTTTACGCGGATCTTCGTTCTCGATGATCTTCCGGATCCGCTGCTTGATCGTGACCGACGAGACGCTCTCGCCGTAGGAACTGTTAATCCCGCTGTGGAAAAAATACTTCATCTCGAACACCCCTTGCGGGGTGTGCATGTACTTGTTGGTCACCACGCGGCTGACCGTCGACTCGTGCATGCCGATGTCGTTGGCCACGTCGCGCAAGACCAACGGACGCAGATGCTCGATGCCATGTTCGAGGAAGTCACGCTGGAAGTGGATGATGCTGGTCGCGACCTTGTGAATCGTCTTCTGCCGTTGCTCCACCGACTTGATCAGCCAGAGCGCCGAGCGGAACTTGTCCTTGACGTAGGCGCGCGTCTCGTCGCTCTGCTCCGTGTTCTTGTCGAGCAACCGGCGATAGACCGGGCTAATCCGCATCTGCGGCAACCCGTCTTCGTTCAGGAGCGCCACGAACTGATCGTCGACCTTGGCGATGTACACGTCGGGGATGACGTATTGCGACGGCGTCGGGTTGTAGCGGCTCCCCGGCTTCGGATCGAGGTGACGGATGATCTCGATGTGCTCCTTGAGCTCCTCGATCTTCAGTCCCAGCTTACGGGCGATCTCCGGCACTTGATGGTTCTGCAGCAGGCGCAAATGCTCGGTCACGATCTTCTCGGCCGGCGTGTCGTCGAGCCCGGCATGTCGCAACTGCAGCAACAGGCACTCCTGCAGATCGCGCGCCGCGACGCCAATCGGATCGAAGCTTTGCAGCAGGACGAGCGCCCGCTCGACTTCTTCGATCGGCCACGGCCCCATGGCCGCCAGTTCATCGAACGACGCCACCAGATACCCGTCGTCGTCCAGATTGCCGATAATGGCCGCGCCGATCTCCTTCATCAGCCCATCGTCTGTCTGCATCGACAACTGCCACATGAGGTGATCGGAGAGCGAGCTGGACGTCGACAGCGTGTTTTCGATCGGCGGAAGTTCCTTGATCTCCTGCGGCGCCTTCGGGCGATATCCCTCGTCCAGGTAATCGCCAAAGAAATATTCGTAGTCCTGATCGTCCCAGGTTTCGTTTTTCGTCGCAGGAGGTTCCGGCTCTGGCTTTTCTGAGGTCGCGGCGGCTTCCACCGGCTGGAGTTCCTCGGTCGGCACCTCCTCGAGCATCGGGTTCTCGACCATCTCCTGATTCAGAAGATCCGAGAGCTCCAGCGTCGACATCGGCAGCAGCTTGATGGCCTGCTGCAGCGACGGCGTCAGAACGAGCTTTTGAACGAGCTTCGTGTGGAGTTTTTGTTGGATACCCATCGCGCGTGCGACTGATCTCGACCGTTCGTAAAATTTCCGATCTGATCTTAGTCCAACCGGAAGTCGGTCCCCAGGTAAATCCGCTTCACTTCTTCATCGGCCGCGAGGCTTTCGGGTGTGCCGCTCTTGAAGATCGTGCCGCCGTGCACGATGTACGCCCGATCGGTAATCCGCAGCGTCTCGCGCACGTTGTGATCCGTGATGAGAATGCCGATGCCTCGACTTCGTAGGTGAAAGATGATCTTCTGGATGTCCGCTACCGCGATGGGATCGATGCCGGCAAACGGCTCGTCGAGCAGAATGAACTTCGGCTCCATCGTCAGCGCGCGCGTGATCTCGGCGCGGCGCCGCTCGCCACCAGAGAGCGTGTAGGCCATGGACTGCGCCAGCGGCGTCAGATTGAGCTCCGCGAGCAGTTCCTGCAGACGCGCCCGCCGCGCCGCGCCATCGAGCGGCATCGTTTCGAGAATCGCCATGATGTTCTGCTCGACGGTCAGGCCGCGAAAGATCGATGCTTCCTGCGGAAGATAACCGATCCCCTTGCGCGCCCGGACATACATCGGATCGTTCGTCACATCGACGCCGTCCAGCTCGACGCGGCCGCTGTCGGGCGCCACGAGCCCCACGGTCATATAGAAGGTCGTCGTCTTGCCGGCGCCGTTCGACCCGAGCAACCCCACCACCTCACCGGATTGCAGATCGAGGCTAATCCCTTTGACGACCGTGCGGCCGCCATACGATTTTGTGAGATTGAGTGTCCGAAGTGTGGCCATCGCGGGATGCTCGAGCTACGAGCCAGGACAAGTCGACTTGTTGGTCGTCTGCGTGCGGAGCTGCTCGTTCCCTCGAGTATCCTTGCCGTCGACGATGATGTTATCGGTGGCCCGGAAGAAGGTCAACGTTCGGCCGATGGTTTCGCTGCCGCACTCATCGACAATCGTCACTGGCGTCCCGGTCACCAGGTAGCGTCCTTCCTTCCCCACGTACGTCAAGCGCGTGCCTTTCGTCGTGCGCTGGTTGCCACGCAAGGTCACATTCTCGTACGCCTCGGCGCGATCGAGCTCGTCGCCCGACGGCATCAGATACAACTCGATTTTCGGCGACACCATATCGCCCGCCGATCCGTTCAAGTGCGCGTTGCCGGTGTAGGTGGCGCGGCGCGCGCTGTCGTCGTACGTGAACGCATCCGCCGTGCCCGTGGTCCGGGTGCGCGTTATCTTGCCGTCGTCGCCTGTTTCCTGAAACATCGTGACGGTCGCCACCGGTCCATCCGCACTCAGATCGCCCTTGTTGCTGTCGAGCACCATCTTCGGCGCTTTGATTTGCGTCTGCTGCTGCCACAACTGCGCATTCCCCGTGTAGGTCGCGCGGTTTGCCTTACCGTCGTAGTGCAGCTCGTTCGCCGTCACGTTCACCGGTTGATCCTGCTTCAAGAGCGATGGCAGCTTCGCCTCCGACGTGCCATCGCTCTTCGACTGCAACACACTCTTGACCGTTCCGTGCGCGTCGATCACCGGCCCGTCGAGAACAAGGCTCACGGTCGTGGCATCGACCGTCATCTGCGGGCTCACAAGATGCGGCTGTGGCATGGCGGGCTCGGTCCCGGACAGATCCAGCGTCCCCTTCGCCGGAGAGTAGCGCGCGTCGGCCGCGGACGCCGTCGTCTCGGCGTCAACGAAACGGACCGTGCGCGTAAAGTGCGCGTCGTCCATCGAGCTGAACCCGGGACCAATCGCCACGTCGAGCACACCGGATCGCACCGTACGCGTGGACGCGGCGTTACGCTCGTTGAACTGGACGTTGCCGGTGAAGCGCGCGCGATTCAGCCCCTTCTGCGGATTGCCTTCTGTTTCAAGCAGATCAGCGTTGATGGTACGCGCGGGTTCATTCGGCACCGCTGGCATCGTCAACTGAACCGCGTTGCGCGCCGTGAGCGTCGTGAGCGTCGCGCCATCCGGCGCAATCCCGAGATCGATCGTCGCGGCGGCAATCTGCCGTCCCGGTTGTTTCTGCTCGCCAGCCAGTTGAATGACGGCGGTGCCATCGACGAGCGCATGCTCGATGGCTTGTCCATCGGGACCGTACTTCAGATCGACATCACGCCCGGTCAACGCCTGCAACGCGCCCGGCGCGGGATTCGCCGCGGTGACGCGCGAGTTCCCACGCAGCTCCATCGTCTCAAGATGCGATTCATCGGCCGAGAGATGCGCCACGGCATCATCCGCTTCGAGGATCTCCCGTTCGCGCGTCGCCTTCATCCTCCGCTCGAATCGCAGCAGATGCTCGTTCCGGCGAAACTCGAGACCGCCAGCCACGACATCCATCGCGCCCGTGCCAGCCTTCGCGTCAGGATCAACACGCACTGTCACATCGTTGTTCAACGTGAGCACATCGTCCTTCTGGTTGTAGGTGAAGCCGACGCCTGTACCGCTGATGCGGCCGCGCGAAAACTTCGTCCGTCCCGGCGATGTCGCGATCTCGTCGGCTTTGATGTAGTGCGCCTCATCGGTCTCGATGACCATCCCGTCCGACGCCGTGATCTGCACATCCCCGTTCAGATCGATCGCCGCGTCGTTGTCGCTGACGTGGCCTTCCTTCCCTTTGATGACAAAGGTGCGGCCGCTACGTTCGGTGGTCACCGCCACGCCAAGCATCTTCGTCGTCTTGTCCGGATACGTCAGCAGCGTGTCGAAGTGGACGACGACCTTGGCTTGATCGCCGCCGAAGCGGATCGTCTCGCCGCCTTTACTCTCAACGGACGCCGTCGCATCGGTGCGCTCGACAGGCGGCGCGCTCACGGCCACCGGACGCTTCTTGAGCGTCATCGCCACACCCACGGCAAACACCACGGCCACGACCGCGATGACGAGGCGGAGTCGCTTTTGCCAGATCATGCGTCCGGTGGCTTGACGTCGGCCACGGTCAGCTCGACGTAGCTCTCTCCATTGAACTGATTCTGCTCCAGCGAAAATGCCACGTCGAGCGCGGCCTTGTGCTCGGTGTAGTCGTCGTAGCGCTCAGCGGCGCGCCAGGCCACGGCACGAAAGATCCGCCCCTCCTGACGGAGGCTCATCTTCAGATGACGCTCTTTCAGCTTGCGAGGACCATCGACGATTTCAACACGTCGAGCCGCAAAGACGGGACGTGGATTGCTCGCGCCGAAAGGCGCCAGCGCCGCGATACCAGACGCGACGTTGGCGGTGATACTGCGAAACGCAAGCTCGCTGTCGATTTTGAGCCGCGGCATCAGGTCTTCCGGCCCAAGCGTTTCGTCAGCGACATCGTTGATCGCGGCACGAAATTCCTTAATGCGACCAGCGTCCATCGTCAAGCCAGCGGCCTGCTTGTGTCCGCCAAACTTGATCATCATGCCGGCGCACCGCTCGAGCGCCGCCAGCAGATTGAACCGCGAAATACTTCGGCACGATCCGTAGGCCAGATCGCCGTCGATCGACAAGACGATGACCGGACGATAAAAGGCGTCGACCAATTTGGACGCCACGATCCCGATGACACCGCGATGCCAGTTTTCGCCAGCCACCACGAGGATCGTGCGCGCGCCGACCTCAGGATCGGTCGTCACCACTTTTCTCGCGGCCGCGAAGATCTCGGCTTCTTCTTCCTGACGCCTGACGTTTTCGCCATCGAGCGTGAGCGCCAGCGCACGCGCGTCCTCGTCGCTCGTCTCGTCACCAGCGAGCAGCAGACGCGTCGCGATGTCCGGCGTGCTCATGCGGCCGGCCGCGTTGATGCGCGGCGCGAGCATGAAGCTGATGTGGTAGCTGTCGATGGTTTTCCCGGTCAGTCCCGCGACATCGAGCAACGCGCGCAGGCCGCTCTTGTGCGGACCGCGCGTCAGGAGGTCGAGACCATATTTCGCGATGACGCGATTTTCGCCCACGAGCGGCACGACGTCAGCCAGCGTGCCAATCGCCGCGATCTTCACAAAGCCGGGGAGCCACTGCTCACGGCCGGATCGACGGCACAACGCCTGCACCAGTTTCAGCGCGACGCCAACGCCCGCGAGATGCTTGTCGGGATACGTGCAATCGAAACGCTTCGGGTTGATCACGGCGAGCGCGGCCGGCAGTTCCGCATCAGGCTCGTGGTGATCGGTGATGATCAAATCGACGCCAAGCTCGCGCGCGCGGAGCGCCGCGTCCGCGCCGCGAATGCCGCAATCGACCGACACGATGATCGCCACGCCTTCGGCGTGCAGACGCTCCACCGCCGCCGGCTGGAGCCCATATCCGTCGCGAAGCCGCTCCGGGATGAAATGCGTCACGCTCGCGCCAAGCAGTTCCAGCGCGCGCTGCAAAATCACGGTCGACGTGATGCCGTCGACGTCGTAGTCCCCGTGAATCGCGATCTTCTCGCGGCGCGCAATCGCCGCCAGAATCCGATCGCACGCCTTGCTCATGTCAGTGAGCAGGAGCGGATCGTGCAGTTGATCGAGCGAAGGATTTAGGAAGCGGTGCGCCTCCTCTGGCTCAGAGAAACCACGCTGACAGAGCAGACGCGCCACGATCGGCGCCACGCCAAGGACGCTCACCAATCGTTCGGTCCGAGGCTCGTCGCACGGCAGGAAGTCCCAACGTTTAGGCGCAATCGGCATCAGGGTGATGAACCTACGTCCCCTCGTCCACGAAATCCACGCCAAGCCGTCCCATGTTCCTGAACTTGTTGTAGCGCTGCTCCAGCCGCTCTTCACTGGTCAGGGCGCTCACCTGCGCGAGCGCCTGTCCAATCGCCGTGTCCACGAGCGTCGCTGCCTGACCGAGATCGACATGCGCGCCGCCAATCGGTTCGGCGACGATCTCGTCGATGATCCCGAAACGCTTCAAGTCGGGCGCCGTCAGCTTGAGCGCATCCGCCGCCTGCGCCTTCTTCGACGCATCGCGCCACACGAGCGCGGCGCATCCTTCCGGCGGGATGACGCTGTAGATCGAGAACTCGAGCATCAGCACACGATCGCCAATCGCGATCCCGAGCGCGCCGCCGCTCCCCCCTTCGCCGCTGACGATGACGATGATCGGCGTGTCGAGCAACATCATGTCGCGGAGATTGACCGCGATCGCTTCGGCGACGCCGCGCTCTTCCGACTCGATCCCCGGATACGCCGCCGGCGTATCGACAAACACGATGATCGGCCGGTGGAACTTCTCGGCCAGACGCATCGCGCGCAACGCCTTGCGATACCCCTCGGGGCGCGCGTAGCCGAAGTTGTGGAAGATCTTTTCCTTCGTGTCGCGCCCCTTCATGTGCCCGACCAGCATCACCGGCTGATCGTGGTAGGTGGCAAAGCCGGTCACGATGGCGTGATCGTCGGCATACCGGCGGTCGCCATGAATTTCAACGAACCCCGGAAAGAGCCGCTCGACGAAGTTGTCGAAGCCGGGACGATCGGGATGACGCGCGACGAGCACACGCTGCCACGGCGTCAGGTGCGTGTACAACTCGCCACGCACGTGCACGATGCGGCGCTGCAAGTCGGCAATCTCTTTATCGCGCGACGCGGTCTTCGGCAGCAGACCAAGCGCTTCGATTTCCTTCTGCAGGACCGCGATCGGTTCTTCGAATTCGAGTATCTCAGGCATGCATCACCGCAGCGACACGGAACCGGGGCCGACCAGTCGTTCGACCTCCGCAATGAGCGCCGGCGACGGCCGGATACGCACCTGCGGCAGATCGGCCTTCAACCGTAACCGCTGATTCGTCGACAACCGTTCGAACTCGACGCACACGCGCCGATCGCCACGATGCCGGGAGAAAATTTCCCCGAGCGCTTCAAACGTCTCGCGCCCGGCGGAGGCGCTCACGCGAATCGCCACTTCGTGCGCGACGCGTTCGTGCACGGTGTCAATCGGCACAATCTCGGACGCCAGCACACGCGTCGTCTCATCGTCCCGTTCGAGCTTGCCGCGCACGAGCACCATCGTGCCCGACTCGATGAGCGACGCCGCTTTCTGGTACGCCTCGGGAAACACGACGACTTCGACGCCGCCCTGTGAGTCTTCGAGCGTAAAGACCGCCATACGATCGCCCTTGCGCGTCTTGAGCTGACGGCACGCGGCGATGATGCCGCCAATCGTCGTATCCGCTTCGAGCGGTTTCCGTCCGCCCGGTCCCCAACTTTCCGCTTGCGGCGCGGGCTGCTGCTCGGCGAGGTCGGCCGTCGATCGCGCCCCAAGCTCCTTGAGCTCTCTGGCGTAGCGATCGATCGGATGTCCGCTCCAGTACAGGCCGAGCGTTTCTTTCTCGAACGCCAACTGCTCCGCTTCACTCCACGCCGTCGCCGATGCAAGCGGCGGAGCGGTTTTGTTCTGTCCACCTGACGGCTCGTGCGCGTCGAAGCCAAAGAGCTGCGCCTGACCATCGCTGCGATCGCGCTGCAAGCGGGCGCCATGCTCGCACGCGGCATCGATCGTCGCCAGCAACCGCGCGCGCAAGAGCGCCGACGGGAGATCCGCGTTCGCCGGGTCCTGACGCGCGACGGCATCAAGCGCGCCAGCCTTGACGAGACTTTCAAACACGCGCTTGTTCGCGAGGCGCAGATCGATCTCCTCGCACAGCCCGTGCAGCGACGTGATCCCTCCCTGCGCCTTGCGGACGGATAGAAGCGATTCGATTGCCCCTTCGCCGACGTTCTTGATCGCCGTCAACCCGAAGCGCACGCCCGTCTCTGGTTCCACGGTGAACCGGAGCTGGCTCTGATTCACATCGGGCGGCAGCACCGGAATCCCACGCTCGCGGCACTCGCCGAGGTAAAGCGCGAGTTTGTCGGTGTTCTGCGCTTCGATCGTCAAGAGCGCCGCCGCGAAGTGCCACGGGTAGTTCGCCTTGAGGTACGCGGTCTGATACGCCAGGTACGCGTAGGCCGTCGAATGCGACTTATTGAAACCGTACCCGGCGAAGTGCTCCATCAGCTCGAAGATGTGCGCGGCCTTCTTCTCGTTGTGACCGTTCTTCTTCGCCCCCTCGACGAACTTGCCGCGCATCTTGGCCATCACTTCGGGGTTCTTCTTCCCCATGGCCTTGCGGAGCAGGTCGGCTTCGCCAAGGCTGAAACCGGCCAGCACGTTCGAGATGCGCATCACCTGTTCCTGATACGCGATGACGCCGTAGGTATCCGACAACACCGGTTCGAGCTGCGGCAGTTCGTAGACGACGTCGGTTTTGCCCTGCTTGCGGGCGATGTAGTCGTCCACCATGCCGCTCCTGAGCGGACCGGGACGATAGAGCGCGTTCAGCGCGATCAGATCGTCGAGACGCTGCGGCTTCGCCTTGCGCAGAATATCGCGCATGCCGCTGCTCTCGAACTGGAAGATGCCGTAGGTCTGACCGTCCTGAAACACCTGATACGTCTTCGCATCGTCGAGCGGAATCGTATCGATGTCGAGGTCGATGCCAGCCGTCCGCTTGATCTCCTCAATCGCGTCGAAGATGAGCGTCAGCGTGCTCAGACCGAGGAAGTCCATCTTCAGAAGACCAACGCGCTCGATCTCCTTCATCGACCACTGCGTGACGATTTCGTCCCGCGCCCCCTTGTAGAGCGGCGCGTATTCGGTGATGGCTTCTGGCGCGATGACGACCCCAGCCGCATGGACCGACGCGTGACGCGTCATCCCTTCGAGACGGCGAGCGACGGCGAGCAGTTCCTTGACCTTCGGATCGTTCTGCTCCATGTCGCGGAGCGTCTGGCTCTCTTCGAGCGCCTTCTCGAGCGTCATGTCGAGCGCGGGCGGCACCTGCTTGGCGACGCGATCGACTTCGGCGAACGGCATCTCCAGGACGCGGCCGACGTCCTTGATCACCGCCTTCGCCTTCATCGTGCCGAAGGTGATGATCTGCGCGACGTTCTCGCGGCCGTACTTCCGCGTCACGTAGTCGATGACCTCGCCGCGCCGCCGCTCGCAGAAGTCGATGTCGATATCCGGCAGCGAGATCCGTTCCGGGTTTAGGAAACGCTCGAAGATGAGGTCGTAGTCGATCGGATCGACGTCGGTGATCCGCAAACAGTAGGCCACCAGACTGCCCGCCGCCGATCCGCGTCCCGGCCCGACCGGAATCCCCTGCTCGCGCGCGTAGCGGATGAAGTCCCACACGATGAGGAAGTACCCGGGGTACTTCATCTTCTTGATCATCTCGATTTCGTACGAGAGCCGCCGTTCGTACTCGTCGATCGTGTGGCGGAGCCTGCCGGCCGCCTGCAACTGCTGGAGACGCGGAAGGCGCTGCGTGAACCCGTCGCGGGAGACGTGCTCGAAGTACTCGTCGAGCGTGAATC
>JAISPN010000110.1 GCA_031274845.1 Acidobacteriaceae bacterium | reverse complement strand
CGAAGAGTTGCAAGCTTGCCAGCGCCACGGCGCACGCCAGCGGATTCGCGGTGAACGAGTGACCGTGAAAGAACGTGCGCGCGCGATCCTCGCTCAGAAAGCTCTCGTAGACAGCGTCGCTCGCCACGGTCGCGCCGAGCGGCATGTAGCCGCCGGTGAGCGCCTTCGACAGACAGATGATGTCTGGCGATACATCGGCGTGTTCGCACGCGAACATCCGGCCGGTGCGTCCGAAGCCGGTCAACACCTCGTCGGCAATCATCAGCACGCCGTATTCGTCACAGAGCCGCCGGACGCCAGCAAGATACTCCGCGGGCCACACGATCATGCCGCCGGCGCCTTGCAGCATCGGCTCCACGAGAACAGCCGCCACACGTCTCGCGCCGGCGCGGAGCGCCTGTTCGAGCGACTGCAAACAATTGATCCCACAGTCGCGCCGCTCCAAACCGAGCGGACAGCGATAGCAATACGGCGACGCGACGCGAGCGACATCAAACAGCAGCGGCTGAAACGGACGCGTGAACCGCGAGTCCTCGCTCGCCGACATCGCGCCAACGGTATCGCCGTGATAGGCGTGGTGCAGCGTGATGAACGTGCGCCGATCACGCTCGCCGCGGTTCGTCCAGTACTGCATCGCCATCTTCAGCGCGACTTCGACCGCGGTCGATCCGTTGTCCGAGTAGAAGACGCGCGTCAGACCACGCGGCAGTACGTCGACAAGCCGTTCGGCCAGATCGACCGCCGGATGGTGCGTGCAGTTGGCAAAGACAACGTGCTCGAGCGTGGCGGCTTGCGCGGTGAGCGCGGCCGTCAGTGCGGGGTGCGCATGGCCGTGAATGTTCACCCACCACGACGACGTGCCGTCGAGCAACCGGCGGCCATCTTCGGTGTAGAGGTACACGCCTTCGCCGCGCACAATCGGCACCGGCGCTGGCCGCGTCTGCATCTGCGTGTAGGGATGCCACACGCGCGCCGCATCTCGTTCGACAAGGCTCATGACAGCATCCGTTCGAGGTGACGATCCGGATCGAGCGAGCGCGCGGCGGCACAGAGCGTCTCCGGCGTCAGCGGGTGCAGGAGCGGTATCTCACCAAGCACCTTCACCTCGCCATACTGCTCGATCGCGCGGCGATTTTCGATATGTGGCTCACCCACCATCACAACGGCCGCGACAGTAATCGCGCGGCGGCGCAGTTCGCTGAGCGTGAGCAGCGTGTGATTAATCGTCCCGAGTCCCGATCGCGCCACGACCACGGCTGGCAACGCGAGCGCATGGATGAAATCAATCATCAGCGTTTCATCATTCAACGGCACGAGCACGCCGCCAGCGCCTTCGACGATCCAGCGTGACTCCTCTGTCTGCTCGCGCGCCAGCTTCATCAGCGGTTCGATCGCAATCGTGCATCCAGAGAGTCGCGCCGACAGATGCGGCGACAGCGGATGTTCGAGGCGCACGCCGTCGCGCATCACCTGCCACTCGTCAAGTGACGCCAACCGTTTCACCTGCGCCGTGTCATCGTCTTGCTCGATGCCGGTCTGAATCGGTTTCCAGTAGCACATGGACCGCGAGCGGCCGAGACGAACCATGAGCGCGGCGGACACCACCGTCTTGCCGACGCCGGTGTCGGTCCCGGTGACAAAGAAACCGCGGATCATGCCAGCGCGCGGACGAGCGCGCGGACGAAACGATCGAGTACCGCCTCGTCGAGACCGGCATTGACCGAGAGACGTAAACGCGCCGTGCCTTCCGGCACGCTGGGCGGCCGGATCGCGCGCGCGTCGAACCCCGCGCTCTGCAGACGAGCGGCCACCGTCAGCGTGCGTTCGTTGTCGCCGATGACGACTGAAATGATGTGCGACAGACCGGCAGGCGTGTCGATCCCGGCCTCGTTCAAACGATGCCGAAGGTAGGCGGCACGCGCGCGCAGACGCTCGCGTCGCTGCGGTTCAGCGCGAATGATTCGCAGACTTGCCGCGATCGCATGCGCGACGGCTGGCGGCGCGGCGGTCGAGAAGATAAACGGCCGCGCCCGTTGCACGAGATGCTCGATCGCCCATGCTGGTCCCGCGACGAATGCGCCGCTCACGCCGAGCGCTTTGCCCGCGGTGTTCACCGACAGACAGTCGTTCGCGTCGATACCGGCATCCTCGATCGCGCCGCTGCCGGACGCGCCGCACACGCCCACCGCGTGCGCCGCGTCAACGATGAGCGTCGCGTGCATGGCGCGGCAGAGATCGCGATATTCCGCTAGACGCGCGAGGTCGCCGTCCATGCTGTAGAGCGATTCCACCACGACAAAGCGCACTCCCTCGCACGGCGTCGCGCGCAGAAGATCGGCCAGCGCGTCGAGATCGTTGTGTGGCACCACGACGATCTCGGCGCGCGACAGCTTCGCGCCGTCGATGAGGCTGGCGTGATTGCGCGCGTCGGAGAAGAGGACATCTCCCTTCTCCGTCAACGCCGTGAGAACCGCCAGGTTCGCAAGATACCCGGACGAAAAGAACAGCGCGCGCTCGGTACCTTTGAAGGCGGCAAACTGCTCTTCGACGTGATGGAACGCCGCGCGGTCGCCGCGAAGCAGACGCGATCCCGTGCTGCCGACGCCGTCGCACTCCGCGCCTTCGACAAACGCCCGCGTCACACGTTCGTCGGTGCTGAGATTCAGGTAGTCGTTCGACGACAGGTCGATGCCGGCCGGTGGACGCAACGACCGCCGCAGGTTGTGTGAATCGAGCGCGAGGAGTCTGTCGCGGATGCGAACGGCGAGAGGACTATCCGCCAGCATGCGCAGGCGCCGGCGTCTCGGCTGCCGTGAGCCGCATGCCAAGGCGCTCGAAGAGCTGTTCGTCGCGCGACGCGCCAGGATTCGGGGTCGTCAACAGCCGCTCACCCAGGAAGATCGAATTCGCGCCGGCCAGAAAACATAACGCCTGCGCCTCGTCGGTGAGCGACAAGCGACCCGCGCTCAGCCGTACGAACGACGCCGGCATCAGGATGCGCGCCGTCGCGATCGTGCGCACGAGTTCCAGCGGATCTTCGAGCGCGGCATCCGCCAGCGGCGTGCCATCCACTTTGACCAGCAGATTCACCGGTACGCTTTCAGGATGCGGATCGAGCGTGCTGAGCTGGTGCAGCAATCCGTAGCGGACGCGGCGATCTTCTCCCATGCCGATGATGCCGCCGCTGCACACGGTGATTCCGGCCTGACGCACGCGCGCCAGCGTATCGAGCCGCTCCGTGTACGTGCGCGTCGTGATGATGCTGCCGTAGAACTCGGGCGAGGTATCGAGATTGTGGTTGTACGCGGTGAGCCCCGCGCCGGCCAGCGCATCGGCCTGTTCCTGCGTGAGCATACCGAGCGTGCAGCACGCTTCCATGCCGAGATCGCGCACCGTGCGCACCATGTCGAGCACGCGATCAAATGGCGCGCCTTTCGGCGCATCGCGCCACGCCGCGCCCATACAGAAGCGGGTCGCGCCCTGCTCGCGCGCGCGCGTCGCGGCGTCGGTGAGTTCGTCGAGGCTGACCAGATCCGTGCGCGTGACGTCCGTCTTGTGGTGCGCCGATTGCGGACAGTAGGCGCAATCCTCGGGACAGCCACCCGTCTTGATGCTGAGGAGCATGCACCCCTGCACCTCGTCGGCGCGATGGTGCGCGCGGTGCACCGTTTGCGCGCGAAAAATCAGATCGGGGAGCGGCGCGGTGTAGATCGCTTCGATGTCGGCAATCGACCAATCGTGACGAAGAGAGGCAGGCTTCACGCTTTGGAGTGTAGCAAGAACAGCGCGGCAATCACCAGCAACAGGACGACGATGAACGCCCAGACAAGCCGTGGCGACATCATCCGTGTTGGTGCCACGTACGGTTGATATTTCGCCTCGGTCGTGGCCGTGCCACAGCGATAACAGATGAGCGCCTTGTCGGCGATTTCAGTCTGACAGTTACGACACAGCATGCGGGATGATGAGCGGTTTCACGGCGGCCATGATCGCGAGCACCAGACCAAACGTGCAGACAATCGTGGCGCCGGTCGGCAGATCGAGCAGCACCGAAAGATAGACGCCGAGCGCCGAGACGATCGTCCCCATCGACCAGCCGATGGCGAGACGCGTACCGATGGACTGAGAGTACAACATCGCCGCGACCGACGGGACGATGAGATAGCAGAACACCAGCAACACACCGGCAATCGACACCGATGAGGTGACGACAAATCCAAACGACGCGTAAAACAGAAAATCCCACAACCGGACCGACAACCCGCTCACCGCGCCGCCTTTGTGCTCCATGGAAATCGCCAGGAACTGATGCCGGAAGATGAAGTGAAAGAGACCAATCGCGCCGTAAAGCGCCGCTGTCTTGAACACCTCCGGCCACGACACCGCCAGAATGTTGCCGACGAGCATGTCCTTCAAATGCTCGCTCTCGGAGGTCGCCTTGCTCATGGCGAGAATCGACGCGGCGGAGGCCACGGCGTAGCAGATGCCGATGATGGCTTCCTGCGGAATCCGCGCGTGGTGGCCGCGGACCGTCGCAAACACGAACGCGCCGACAAACGTAAACGCCAGGCTGACCCAGTAAACGGCCGGCGCGTGGGCATCACCGCCGGAAATCGGCAGGAGCAGCGCGATCGTGCCGCCGAGCGCCGCAATCTGCGCCAGCGAGAGATCGACGAAGATGACACCGCGCTCCACGACGTGAACGCCAAGATACGCGTGGATGCCGGTGAGGATGAGGCTCGCAGCGAAGGGCGCCGCCAGAAACTGCAACACGGCCAGGTCTATGTGCATGACTACTTTCCTGTGACCTGTTTGAGCGCGTTCGCCAGCAAGTTCACGTCGTACTCAAACAACTTGAAGTAGTCGGTGATCTCTTTGGTCCCACCCACAGAAGGCGGCATCACGAGCACCTGCGCGCCGGTCTCGCGTCCAATCGCGTTTGGCGTCTTCAAGTCGAAGTACGGCTCGACCATCACGATCTTCACGTTCTGCTGTTTCATGTCAGCGATGAGCTCGAGCGTGTGCTGCGGCGTCGGCGGAATCCCTGGCCGCGGCTCGACGTAGTTGATGATATCGAGGCCGAAGCGCTCGGCGAAATTCGGATACGAGCGGTGGTAGGTGACAATCTTCGTCCCCTTGTACGGCGCGAGCGTGGCCAGCCAGCGCTTCTCGGCCACATCCAGCCGGCTCGTAAAGTCGGCGACACGCTGATCGAAATACGCCTTGTCCTTCGGACGGAGCTC
This sequence comes from Acidobacteriaceae bacterium, assembly GCA_031274845.1. GTDB lineage: Bacteria > Acidobacteriota > Vicinamibacteria > Vicinamibacterales > CAVVIG01 > CADEEX01. The sequence continues at coordinate 23,165 of JAISPN010000110.1, read as the reverse complement.
TCCAAACTTGGCGCCCACCTCTCGCGCGACGATCTTGCCGTTTTCCGGATCGAGCCAGAAGTGCGGGTTGCCTTGCGGATGGACATCGCCCATCGCGCGCGTCACCTGCCCCTGCGGAAGTTCGAGAATCCGCGCCTCCAGCGAGGCATCGAGATATCCGTTGGCGCCCACCTGAATTTTCGCGTTGCGGCTCTGCTGCACGAGCGGCGGCAACCAGCCAATCTCCAGCTCGCGGCCAACGACGATGAGCACGTCGGCTTTTTGCAGCTTGAGAATGAAGCTCGGCTTCGCCTCGACGAAGTGCGGGTCCTGATAGCCGCGCGCAATCGAGTCGGCGCTCACCTTGTCGCCGCCCACCTCGCGCGCGATGGACGCCAGATCCTCGGTGGTCGCCATCACGTTCAACGTCTGCGCGTCGGCGTAGACCGCTCCGAGCAGCAGCGTCGCCAGCGCAATCGAACCTGTCAATTTCATGGTTGTGCTCCCTAAAACGGATGCGCCCCGTGCGCGCCGATCGCAAACTGGAACTGAAACAGGAATTCGTTCGCGGTGCTCTCTTCCGCATACCGGGTATGGCGATATTGACCGCGGATCTGGCTGAACTCGCTCGGCCAGTACGTCACCGTCCACGATGCGCCCGAATCGCTCAGGCTCGCATCCGTGGCACGCTCGGATCGATCGAGACGCAGGCCGGTGTACCACCGGCGTCCTAATTGATAGTCGCCCGACACATAAAAGCCGCTCGCCTTGCTCGTCCCGTCGAACTGGTCGCGGTGGCTCCAAATCACTTCGCTTCTGCCGATAAACGAGTGATAGATCGAACGCTGCAGCGGACGCCATCTGAGCGTGGCGTCGACGCCAAAGAGACTCGTGGTGAAGCGGCCAACATCCTGACCGCCAACGATGCCCGCGTTGTTGTGACCGTAGGCGTACGACGCGCCGAAGTCGATGTTTGTTGATTCCGTGATGTCTTGATAGCCGCGCATGTGTGTCACGTACGAGAGATCGCTCCGCTGGCTCGAGTGAAAGACATCGGACGATTCACCACGGTAGACCTGTCCGGTGGCTTCGAGAAAGAGCCACGGGTTGGGAATCAGCCGCGCGACCGAAATGCCGGCATCCGTAATCCCCTCGTCGCCGCCGGCGAGATTCTCGGTCACCAGCGGACGATCGACCCACGGAATCATGTGTGTGTGCAGCGTGTTTACTTTGCCAAAAGCAGCGTGCTGCTTCCCCACCTTCACCAGCAATCCGCCGGGCAGCGTCGAGAAGGTCAGGAACCCTTCTTCCACGTTGACGCCTTGCTCGCCGAAAGAGAAAAAGAAATCGGCGCGCGCGTACGGATCGACAATCGCCTGCATGGACACTTCCGACTCTGGCAGCGCCAGCGCGGAATCGGGGTTCACGTTGTTCTTGCCGGCCGCGCCAGTGAAATTGCCAATCACCGCCATGTCGGGATTGAAGATTTTTGACGCCGCGGAGACGTTGCCGTACACCGGGATCGCCCCTTCCGGTCCGCCCCCGCCTTGCGCGCCCGATGGCACATCCGCCATCGCTGGCGCAGCAGGAGCCGCGGCAGGCGCCGGCGAGGCCACACCCGCAGGCGACGGCGTGCCGGAGAGTGCCGCCAGACGCTCTTCAAGCGCCGCCAGACGCGCATTGAAATCGGTTTTCAACTGATCGATTTCCGCGCGAATCGCCTGCGCATCGGCTGGTGTCGCCGGTGTCTGCGCAAACGCGCAGACGGGCATCGCGATCACCATCCCTGCGAGAAGCGCCCGAACGATTCCAGTCCCTTTCATGTGAACGGTCCTCCCTCGTGACGGACAGACGATAACCTAGACATCGCCAGTCCGTCGATGAGGCTTGAGCATAACGGCGCGGGCTTCAAGAGTTCGTAAAACTCTTCAAGCGAGGCCGCCTTGCCGCCGCCTGCGCAAGTCCACCTGATATGATGAAACCTATTCCCATGCCTACTCTTTTTGAGAATGTCTGGAAGGCGCACGCCGTGCGCACCCTTCCGAGTGGCCAGACCCAACTGTTCGTTGGACTGCACCTGGTTCACGAAGTCACCAGTCCGCAGGCCTTCGACATGGTCCGCCAGCAAGGCTGGCGCGTGGCGTTTCCGGAGCGCACGTTCGCGACGGTTGACCACATCGTCCCGACGAGCAGCCAGCGACGGCCGTTCATCGATCTGACGGCTGAAGAAATGACCGCGGCGCTCGAACGGAACTGCCGCGAGGCCGGCATCCAGCTCTTTGCGCCCGGCGCCAGCGGCAGCAAGGACCAAGGAATCGTCCACGTCATCGGACCGGAACTGGGACTCACGCAGCCCGGCATGACAATCGCGTGCGGCGACAGCCATACCTCCACGCACGGCGCCCTTGGCGCGATTGCCTTTGGCATCGGCACCTCGCAAGTGCGCGACGTCCTCGCCTCGCAATGTCTCGCGCTCGATCCGCTGAAGGTGCGGCGCATCGACGTCAACGGCACACTGCGCCCCGGCGTCTATGCCAAGGACGTCATCCTGACGATCATCCGCAAGCTCGGCGTCAACGGCGGCGTCGGGTACGCGTACGAATACGGCGGCTCGACGATCGATCGGATGAGCATCGAAGAGCGCATGACCATCTGCAACATGTCGATCGAAGGAGGCGCGCGCGTCGGCTACGTCAACCCGGACGAGACGACGTTCGCGTATCTCAAAGGACGCCGGTTCGCGCCGCAAGGCGAGGCGTTTACTCGCGCGGTCGCCTGGTGGCGCAAGATCGCCTCGTCGCCCGATGCCCGGTACGACGACCGCGTCACGATCGATGCCGCCGAAATCGAACCCACCGTCACCTGGGGCATCAACCCCGGTCAGTCGGTCGGCATCTCCGAGCCGATCGCCTCAACCGCCGATGCGGAAGCGCTGACGTTCATGGGCTTTACCGCCGGCGGCCGCGTCGCTGGGACCAAGATCGACGTCGCGTTCATCGGCTCCTGTACGAACGGACGGATCTCGGATCTCGAAGAGGCCGCGCGGATCGTCAAGGGACGCCGCGTCGCGCCGCACGTCAAGGCGCTCGTCGTCCCCGGCTCGCAAGAGGTCAGCCGCGTGGCTGAAGCCAAGGGGCTCCCGGAGATCTTCACGAAGGCGGGATTCGAGTGGCGCGGCGCCGGCTGCTCGATGTGTCTGGCGATGAATCCGGATCGTCTGGAAGGGCAGCAGGTCTGCGCGTCCTCGTCGAACCGTAATTTCAAAGGCCGTCAGGGGAGTCCAAACGGCCGCACGTTGCTCATGAGTCCGGCCATGGTCGCCGCCGCGGCGCTCGCCGGCCAGGTGGTCGACGTCCGCACGCTCCTCGAGGAGGTTCACGCCTGATGGGTGCCATCACGACAATCACCGGCCGCGCGCTGCCGCTGCGCGGCGACGATCTCGATACCGACCGGATCATGCCGGCGCGCTTCCTTCGCGCCGTCACGTTCGAAGGTCTCGAACAGCATGTCTTCGAAGACGACCGCGCCTCGACACCCGACCACCCGTTCAACAACGCGAACTACCGTGGCGCGTCGATCCTCGTCGTCAACTCTAACTTCGGCTGCGGATCCTCACGCGAGCACGCCCCGCAAGGGCTCGCGCGCTACGGCATCCACGCCATCGTCGGCGAGTCGTACTCCGAGATCTTCCTCGGCAACTCGTCGGTCTTGGGCATCCCGTGCTTGACCGCGTCGCCAGCGGACATCCGCGCGCTGCAAACCTTGATCGAACAGAACCCCGATTTGCAGGTCACCGCGAGCGTCGAGGCGCAGTCAGTCACCGCGGGTCATTTGACGATTAAGGCGCAGTTGCCGCCCGGCGTGCGCGACGCGTTCCTGACCGACAAGTGGAATCCGACAGCGATGCTCCTCGCCGACTTCGACAAGGTCCGGAACGTCGCGACTCACCTTCCGTACGTCGCCGGCTTCTAACGAACGAAGCCGGCACGTCGCGCTGATTCCTGCAGGCTATTCCTGAGCGACCGCCAGGAAGGCGTTCGCGGCATGTGAGCGATGCGCCTTCCTGCACACCAGCGTGAGCTGACGCTTGCGCGAAATGCCGGCCACCGGCACCGCCGCTAACCGTCCGGCCGCAATCTCCGTCACCGCGCAGCGGCGCGGAAGCAGCGCCACGCCAAGCCCTAATTCAACCGCGCGCTTGATGCCGTCAAGACTCGGCAGCGAGATCACCATGTTGAGCGTGATGTGCTTCTCCTCGAAAAGACGCAACACGCGCTCGCGCGCCGGCGACGGATCGTTGTGCGCCACCACCGCCTCCCCCGCCACGTCCTCCATCGTCACCTGACGCCGCTTCGCAAACGGATGCGTCGGCGCGATGAGCAGCACGAGCTCGTCGCTGCCCACCGCCACTTCGAGCAGCCCCTCTTCGGCCGGACGAAACGTCAGCGCGCCGAAATCGAGGCTCCCTTGCTGCACCTCGATCGCGATCTGCCTTGCCGGCACACGGCGCACGTCGATGGCGATGTCAGGGACCTTCGCGCGGAACTTCGCCATGAGCGGCAAGAGCGTGTGAATCGCCGCTTCGTTCGCGCCAATCAACACGCGGCCGCGACGCAGATCGCGCAGTTCGCGCATCGCCGACTCGGTCTCCTCGGCGAGACGGACGAGACGCTGCCCGTAGTTCTGCAGCACGCGTCCGGCGTCGGTGAGCGTGCCGCTCTTCGATGAGCGGTCGAACAACTGCTCGCCGAGATCGTCTTCGAGCCGCTTCACCGCCTGGCTGACGGCAGGTTGCGTGCGGTGGACTTTGGCGGCCGCGCGCGAAAAACTGCGCTCCTCCGCCACCGTGAGGAAAATCCGAAGGGCGGCAAGGTCCATAAATTCAGTTTATTGTAACGTAATTATTATCACTTTGACTTCTAGCAACCCCACCCGCCACACTGATTTCACCATGAGCCAAGATGTCACCAGAATCGTCGTCTTCGACACCACGCTGCGCGATGGCGAACAGGCCCCGGGCTTCTCGATGGACGTGGCGGCCAAGCTGCAGATGGCGCGGGCGCTCGACGCGCTTGGCGTCGACATCATCGAGGCGGGATTCCCGATCGCCTCGCCTGCCGATTCTGAAGGGACGCGCCAGGTGGCGGCGGCCGTCACCCGTCCGGTGATTGCCGCGCTCGCGCGATGCCGTCCGCAGGACATCGAAGAAGCGGGACGCGCGCTCGAGCCGGCCAAGCGGCGCCGCATCCATACCTTTCTGGCGACCTCGGATCTGCACCTCGAGCGCAAGCTGCGAATTACGCGCGAGGCGTGTCTTGACGCGATCGTCAGCGCCGTCCGTCTCGCCCGCCAGTACACCGACGATGTGGAGTTTTCGGCAGAGGATGCGACGCGCAGCGATCGCGACTTCCTCTGCCGGGTGGTCGAGGCCGCGATTCGCGAAGGCGCGACCACCATCAACCTGCCCGATACGGTGGGCTACACAGTGCCCGACGAGATCCGGGAGTTCTTCTCCGAAATCCGCCGCCGCGTGCCAAATGCGGACAAGGCGATCTTCAGCACGCACTGCCACGACGACCTCGGTCTGGCCGTCGCCAACAGCATCGCGGCGTGCGAAGGCGGCGTCCGGCAGATCGAGTGCACGATCAACGGCATTGGCGAACGCGCCGGCAATGCGTCGCTCGAAGAGATCGTGATGGCACTGCGCGTCCGTCCCGACCGCTTCCCCTTCGACACCGGCATCGTCTCCGAGCATCTCTTCGAAGCGAGCCAACTGCTATCGCGGCTCACGGACGAACCAGTGCAGTCGAACAAGGCGATTGTCGGCCGCAATGCCTTCGCGCACGAAGCGGGCATCCACCAGGACGGCATGCTCAAGGACGCGCGCACGTACGAGATCATGCGTCCGAAGGACGTCGGCCAGAGCGCCGAGCAACTCATCCTCGGCCGCCACTCGGGCCGTCACGCCGTCGCGCGACGCGCCGAACAGCTCGGTCTGGCGCTCACCCCTGACGAGATCGCCGAGGTGTATCACGCCGTCATCACGATGGGCGAGCACCGCAAGTCGATCGGCGACAACGACCTGCGCCGCATGGTCGAACGCGTCCGCACCGGCCACACGACACCGGCATAGCCCATCTGGTCATCGATCGGGTGATCTGGTCATTGGGCGATTGGGGCACGCCTGCATCGCCTGCGCTCAGGGAGAGGGTGTCAACGACCAGATCACCTCATCAGAAGGCGGCCCGCTGGCGATACGCGCGCGGGGTCATGCCGGTGACGCGCCTGAAGGTGGTGGCGAAGTGTTTCTCGCCGGAGAAGCCGCAGATGCCCGCAATCGCGGATGACTCAAGACGCGGATCGACGAGCAGTTGCCGGGCCTTGGCAATCCGCCGCAGGATGACGAACTGGTGCGGCGTCATGTTCGTCGTCGCCTGAAACCGGGCGATGAACTGCGAGCGCGCCATGCCCACCACGCCTGAGAGTTCAGCGATGCTCATCCCGAACGCGAGGTGCGCCGTGATGTAGTCGGCAATCAGGCGGGTGTCCCTGGGGTTTAACGGCGCGACCCGGTACATGGCGCGCCTAGCCCCCGGGCTCGCATAGTGCGTCAGCAGATGCGCCGCCAGCGCGTGCGACAGATAGTCCATCTTGAGCTGGTTGCCGGATGCCGGCTCCTCGAGCGCCCGCTGGACCGTCATCATCATCCGTTGCAGCGCTATGTCGGTAAACCCGAAGCGCGAATCGATGTCGCGTGGTCTGCTGGCCGTGAACAGCTCCTCGCGCACGGCATCGACGACCTGTTGCCCGAGGTAGATATGCGTCGGCTTCAGCGGAATCGTCAGTTCGTCGTGTACGGCGTCGCCCGCGGCGGTAATCGAGATGACGCTTCCCGCCAACACCTGCTCCTGGATTCCGCTCCCGTCGGCGCGCTGGATGCCGTTGGGCGTACACGCCGTCACGAGCCAGACGGCCGGAATCGCGCGATGGATGGCCGCGTGCGGTTGCTCGTCGGTGACGGCGGCAAAAAGATCCGTCCACCCCAATCCTTCACTGGACGTCACCAGACGGACCTCGTCACTAAGGGTCAGCGATGTGTGATCCAGCCGAAACTCCGGCGAGGCCTGCGCGTAGCTATGCGTGCCAGCCTGTCCCACCTCATCGAGGGGCGTGTGCAGGCGGATGGCCGCGTACCGCCGCCGGACGGTGGGCAATAACCGCTCCGCGCCACGAATGGTTCCCTCAGGCGTCAAGGTTCGCGCGAGGATTTTCGCGCGGTATTCGAGCGGCGAGGCCTGCGACACGGAGCGCATCGCCATGCTGAAATGCGAGGCGTTGGCAAAGCCGCAGTGCGCGGCGATAGCCGCGATACTCCAATCCCGGTCGGCCAGTAACGCCTTCGCGCGGTCGATCCTGATCTCGGCAATCACCTGTTGCACGGTCATGCCCGTGGTTGCCTTGAACCGGCGCAGAAACGTCATGCGGCTCATCCCGACGTGCCGCGCCAGTTCACCGATCGCGATCGCGCGCGACAGGTGGTCCTCGATGTACTCGTGAATCAGGAGCGCCTGCCGCGCGGACAGCCCCACGGCGGCAAGCGGCGAGGGCTGCACGAAGGCCACGCGAGCGACCTTGCTGTGCAGCAGATGGGCCGCCACGGCGCGGCGCAAAAATCTCGACGCGCCGCCCTCTGGAGATTCGCGCACCACTCGCCTGAGCGATCGCAGCAGCGACAGCACGCCCCTGTCGGCGAGCGAAATCACCGGCGGCAGCGTGACCTGCTCGACGAACCCGTGTCCGTAGATGCGATCCGCCACCTCTCCAAGCACGGATGCCGGCAGCACCGTGCTGACATCGAATACCCAACGTTCATGCACGATGCGTCGTCCTCTGTTTTCATTGTACAAAGTCACGGTTCGCAGACATCGATCTGGTCGTGAGGGCATTGACGCATCGGGGCCGTTCACATGGCCACTCGCTCCCCCAGAAGCTGGCACCCCCAAATGACCAGATGATCTTGCGCTACAGTACACAGGCGTATTCATGCCTCGTATTCTCGTTGTTGAAGACGATCGCGATATCGCGGAGCTCGTCCGGCGCTATCTGGAAAAAGCGCACTTCACCGTGGAACTCGCCAACTCGGGACAAGACGGATTGGCCTCACTGAACGAACGTCCGCCCGATCTGCTCATCCTCGATCTGATGCTGCCGCAGGTGAGCGGCCTCGAAATCTGCCGCGCCGCGCGCACGAATCCGAAAACAGCGGCCGTGCCGATCATCATGGTGACGGCTCGCGCCGAAGAGTCCGAACGGATCACCGGGCTTGAGAGCGGCGCCGACGACTACATCGGCAAGCCGTTCAGCCCGAACGAACTCGTCGCGCGCGTGCGCGCGCTGCTCCGCCGTATCACTCGCGAACAGGCGACGGGACACGTGGTCACCTACGGCGACATCACCGTCAACGACGAACAACACACGGTCACCTCAGCCGGGCAACCGGTGACGCTCACGGCAAAGGAATTTCTGCTCCTCAAGTACGTGCTGTCCCATCGCGGGCGCGTGCTGTCGCGCGACCTGCTGCTGACCGACGTCTGGGGCTACAAGTACACAGGCGGCACGCGCACGGTTGACGTCCATGTGCGGCGCCTGCGCGAGAAGCTGCCGCTCCTCGAACGAGCGCTGATGACCGTCAAGCAGTTCGGATACAAACTCGTCGATCCTCCTCCGCTGTCCTGACACACCTATGCTGCGTCCGTCATTCCAGTTGAAGCTGTTCGCCGCGGCGCTGCTGACGGCTGTCCTCGCGCTGGTGGTGGCCGGCGGGCTGATGGCCGCCGCCGTCGGGCGCGACATGAACGCGCGGATCGAGCAGCAACTACGCGCCGAAACGCGTCTCGCGGCGGAACTGATCGGCCGGGACAGCGCGAACACCACCGTCACGGTTGACGACCTCGCGGCGCTCGACAGCGAAGCCGACCGGCTCGGCGCGCTGCTCTCCGCGCGCGTCACCTTCATTGCCAGCGACGGCCGCGTGCTCGGCGACTCGTCAGAGCCGGTGACCGCGCTCGCCGGGCTCGAAAATCACGCGTCGCGGCCGGAGGTGGTGGACGCACGCGCCAACGGCATCGGCGTCGCGCGCCGTCACAGCGATACCGTCAACGTGGACATGCTCTACGCGGCGGCGCCGGTCACGCACCCCGCCATCGCGTTCGTGCGCATCGCCTTGCCGCTCACCGGCATCCGTCAGCAGCTTCGCGCGATCCTGATGGCAACCATCACCACGCTGATGATCGCGCTCATTGGCGCCACCGGCATCGCCTATCTGCTCGCCCGGCGCGTGGCGCGGCGCGTCAACGCCATCGCCCACATCGCCAACCGGTATCGCACCGGCGACCTCACGCCGCCGCAGATGGACTACGGCGACGACGAACTTGGCGTGGTCGCGCGTGTGCTGGACGACTCGGTGCAGGATCTCGCGGGCCGGCTCGCCGAGCTCGCGCGCGACCGCAGCCGGATGGCCGCCATCCTCGCCGGCATGATTGAAGGCGTCATCGTGGTCGATGCGCAGGGACGTCTTGAGCTGGTAAACAGCGCCGCCGAAGAGATGCTGCGGCTCGACACAGCGCCGCTCGGCCGCCCGTATGTCGAAACCATCCGCCATCCCGCGATTGCGGAACTGCTGACCACGGCGCTCGCGGGCGAGCCGAAAGCAGGTGTCGAGATCGCGCCGCCACGCGATCCCAACCGCACGCTCATCGCGCGCGCCGCGCCAGCAACCGCCGGCGCCTCGCACGGCGCCGTCCTCGTCCTGCACGACGTCACCGAGCTCAAGCGCGCCGATCGCATCCGCCGCGATTTCGTCGCGAACGTCTCGCACGAACTCCGCACGCCGCTCACGGCCATTCGCGGGTACGTCGAAGCGCTCAGCGAGGGGGATGCCGACGCCCAAGAGACGCGACAGTTCCTCGACGTCATCGCGCGCCATACGTATCGGATGGAGCGGCTCGTCAAGGATCTCCTGCGGCTCGCCCGTCTCGACGCGGGGCAGGAATCGCTCGACGTGCAGAGCTGCGACATCCGGAACGCCGTCAACGGCGTGCTGTCGGATCTCGCTCCCGCGCTCGACGGACGCCACCAGCGCGTCACGTTGACGGTTGAACCCGGCGCGGAATCGGTGCGCGCCGATCCAACCAAACTGCACGACGCCTTGCGGAACCTGATTGCCAACGCGGGCACCTACTCCGCGGAAGGCACCGCGATCGACATCGTCTCCGCGCCTGAGGGAACCGGCGTCTCGATTTCCGTGCTCGATCGCGGCCCCGGGATTCCGGACGAGGATTTAACGCGCGTCTTCGAGCGCTTCTATCGCGTTGACAAATCACGCGCGCGCGATCCTGGCGGCACCGGCCTCGGCCTCGCCATCGTCAAACATCTCGTCGAACTTCACGGCGGCAGCATCCGCGCCGAGAACCGGCCCGACGGCGGCGCACGGTTTTCCATCACCTTGCCGTAACCAGCGCTATCGACACGCGCTGGTTCCGCAACACGTCGTACACTCGTCACTGTCGAGAGCATTGAGACGCCGTGAAAAAACTGACCACCGTATGCGTGCTTGTCGCCCTGCTCGTGACATCCACGGCGCACGCGGACGACGCCGCCCCGATAAAAATTTACCCCTACCGCTCTGTGGGCCTCCTCACGGTCCTCTCGGGCCTCCTCATAACGGTGCTCGCCTACAAGTCGTCGTGCCCGGACGGATATAAGAGGGACACGGTCTCTGTGGACACGACAGACGCTCAGGGGAATCCCATTTCAGATCAGCAGAACGTCTGCGTCCCCGCCACGAGCAACAGCCCAGACGTGAATCCCAGCTTCATCGTCTCGCTTGCGCATCCGTCGCTCCTATACGCAGGTGTCGGCACGATGGGTGCTGGCCTGGTCCTGGTGTTCCTGCCAAAACGCGTCGCACGGCTCGCGCCGTCCATCTCGGTCACACCCCAAGGCTGGGCCGTCTCGAAAACGATCGCGTTTCGATAGACGCCGAGGCTACGGCATCAGCGCGAACAGGCTGCCGCAGATAGCCAGCGCCAGCGCGATGCCGGCCACGACATCCACCGCGTAGTGATACCGGCCCACGACAGACGCGACACTGATTGAGAGCGACAGGACGAGCAGGATGATGCCCGCGAGCGGTACGGCCGGGAACACGGCGAGGGCAATCGCTAGCGAGCCGGCTGCGTGACCGCTGGGAAATGTGTTCGCGCGAATCGTCAACTCACGGGCGAACCAATCTCCCGTGCGGTGCACCACGCGATCCGCGAGGACGGCTTTCTGTCCAATGTCCCACGGCGGACGCGTCTGCACGATTGCCAGACCGCCAAACGCGCTTAGTTCCGCGCCCACGACCATCGACCAGTACCGATCCGCCATCTGAGCGTGACCGGTGAACTGGAGGATCGCAAATCCGGCCGGCACCAGCAGAAACGTGCCGAGATAGACGATTTCAAGATACGCGAGCAGCACGCGCGGCCACGTCTGAAACCGCGTGGTCGGGTCGCCAAACAGCCGCTCATCCCACGCGAGCAGCCACTGCTCGACCGGCTCGGACGGCGTGGTGAACAACAAACCGCTGACGTAGTAGCCGACGAGCACGTAGGTGAACGGAACCCAATTGCGGACAAGCGTGGACGCGAGCGGAACCGCCTGCCAGATGGCCAGTCCCATGACGCCGCCAATCGCCGTCACCAACACCCGCCGGATTGCCGGGACTTGCCGTACCCAGGCCGCTACCACCATGCACGCAAAGAAGAGGCAGGCGAGCGCTTCGGATAATCGCACTCTTGCAAGAGTACCTCATCGCATACCATACGAAGGGCGCCACCGTGGAACTCTCCTCGGCGTTGGCTCCGCACGAAAGGCGAGAGACACGTCACACCATGCCCCGTACCCGCGCCAATATCGCGCTCACACTCGCGCTCGTCGTGCACCTCGTCACCGCCGCGATTTCATTCGTGCTCGCCCCGCAACCGGCGGGCGATTTCGATCGGTACTACGAGATTGCGAGCGGCCAAGGGCGTCCGTACGTCGACTTTCAGGTCGAGCATCCCATCGGCACCTTCCTCGTATTCCGCGCCATCGCAAACGTGACCGGTGGACGCGCGGCGTTCGGCCGCGCCGTCGTGACGCTGAACCTCGCCGCTGACGCGGTCATCATGTCTGTCATCTGGACAACGTGGGGCTTGGCCGCCGTGACGTACTACGCGATCGTCTCGGCGCCCATCGCCGGCCTGCTCTTCACCCGCATCGACTTCTGGTCGATCATGGCAGCCACGATCGGCGTCGCCGCCTGGCGCCGGGGACGTCCAGCAATCGCCGGCGCGGCGCTGGCGATTGGCGCGTCACTGAAGCTCTGGCCCGCCGTCCTTGCGCTGCTGCTGCTCGATCCGCCGGCGCGCCGTAAAGCCGCCGCCGGCATGTTCATCGCTGTCGGTGCCGCGCTCGGATTCACCGCGCTCGCGCTGACCGGCGCCGGCTCGGTCCTCGAGGTGCTCACCTTCCGCGGCGCGCACGGCTGGCAGATCGAAAGTCTCGTGGGCGCGACAATCCACCTGTTCACCGATCTCCCAATCCGCATGGAAAGCGGATCGTGGCGCATCGGCGACATGGGCAACCACACCTCCACCGTGCTCTTCCTCGCCTCCGCGCCGATCTGTCTGTGGGCGGGCTGGCGCGCCATGCGCACCAAACGCGCGGGGGCCGGCTGGCTCGCTGGCGTCTCGACACTCCTCGTGCTGTCGGCGCTGCTCTCGCCGCAGTACATCGGATGGCTGATTCCCGGCGGCGCCATCGCCTGGGTCGAAGGCGACCGGAGGCCAGCCTGGCTCACCGTCGCGGTCGTGGTGCTGACGCAATTGTTCTGGATGACCTATCAGCGTGTGATGGACGGCGTGCCGTTCGCGGTCGGGCTCGTCGTCCTCCGCAACCTCGTCCTCATTGGCCTGGCGGTCAGCGCACTTGTGACGCTCGCGCGCCCCCGGACAGCGCTACTCGAAACGGAGCTGTAGGCGAATCTGCCGACCGTACGAGTTGTAGAGCGATCCAAACGACGGCGACGACAAGTTCGACTGCACTTCCGTCGGCGAGAACCGGTTCAGCGCGTTGAACGCCCGGAGGCCAATCCACGGTTTTCCCTTGATGAAGGTGAACCGGTGTTCGACGTCCAGATCGAGCATCGCGAATGTCGGGAAATAGAACTGCTGATTCCTCGGCCCCACCCAGTCGAGCATGTCGTTGGTCGCCGAGTACGGGAAGCCGCTGTGCAGTTCCAGAATCGATGAGACGAGCACGCGATTCCAGAAGATGGTCCGCGTATTCATGATGAGACGATTAGGCACCGCGCTCGGCGTCGGCGCGTACTGGTTCGCGCCAATCACCGGCCACTGGATGTTGCCGAAGAACGACGTGTACGCATTGAGATCCGCGGAGGCGGTCGAGTGTACGTACGTCCCACCGATCTCGAACTGTTTCGACGGCGCGTAGCGGAAGGTGACTTCCCCCTCGCGGTACAGCGACCGGCCATCGCTCGATAACACCAACTGCGCGGCCGCGGGCTGCGCCGTCACGATCGGGGTCACGATCGGTTCGTTGCTCCCACGGCGCTCGAGCGCCGCCACCCGAAACGACATCCCGTGCGGAAGACGTTGATCGAACTGGACGTTCCACGTCGCGCTGCGCGCCACATCGAGGTTCGGCGCCGTGGTGTGGAGAAACGACAGCGGCGCCCCGAGCGACGTCACGCCGTCTGGCGCGAACCGCTGCTCGGTGCTCACTTCCAGTTGATCGAACGCCCCCACAATCGACGGTGTCCGTTCGAAGAACAGGCCGTACCCCGCGTGAATCGCGCCTGACCGCTTCGGCCCAACGATGAAGATGGCGCCCACGCGGGGGGTGGCATTCGTCCGGTTGAACACACCGTCACGATCGATGCGTCCGCCAAACTCGAGCAACAGCCGATCGAACGGCTGCACGCGGTCCTGCGCGAACAATGCGACGTCCGTGCTGCTCAACGATTGCGAGGCCGGCCCCGCGAACGTCAACGTGCGCGCGAGCGTGCCATCGTCTCTCAGAATCGAGACGGGACCGCTGGTGCTCGTCCCCGTCAGTGACGATTGCATGACATCGAGGCCCGCTTTGAACAGGTGCGTGACGTGGCCCCAGTCGTACGACCCGGTCATCGCCTCGACCCACTGCAGCGTGGTCGTCGACCGGTGTTGGCTGTTGAAAAAATTCCCGCTGTTCTCTGAAGGGATGAGGAGCATCGGCGCCGAGCCATGGCCCGCCACGTTCACCGCGAGTCCGGTCACTTGCAACGTGGACTCGAGGACGATCTTGTCGGTCAGCGTCGAGTGCGCGGCGATGTTGCCAGAAATCAGCCGGTCTTGCTCGTTCGGCGTCACGTCCGGTCCGTTGAACGTGTTCAACGTAACGTCATCGGCCGCGCTGCGAAAGACGTTGATGTTCCCGACGAGCGCCAACTTCGGCCAGACGTTCGCATCAAGACGCGTGAAGCTGCTCACCCACTTCGACGACCTGACCTCGTTCGGAGGACGGCTCCACACCTCGGAGAGCTCGTAGCGCACCTGCGCGCTCTGCTCGAGGAATAACTTGTTCTTGATGAGCGGTCCGCCAAAGCCGATCCGCGGCCCGAACGACTCGAAGCCGATCGGATGCCACGGCTGGCCCCGTTCAGTCCGGAGGCTGATGTCGGGCGAGTTGAGCGCGACATTCCACGTATTGCCCCCGCGCTTGGTGTTGATGACCGTGAGCCCCGACGAAAAGCGGCCAAACTCCACGGCGTACGGATTCGGCAACACTTCAACCGTGTCAATCGCGTCCGCCGGCAGATGAAAGAGCGGCATCCCCGTCGACGGATCGGTCTGCGTCGTCATGCCGATCTGCAAGCCGCTCTGGTTCGCGCGCCCGCCCTTGATGCTGACGCCCCCGGGACCATCCACAATCCCCGCGAGGAGCTTGAGCGCCGAGAGCACGCTGTTGTCACGAATCGGCAACTGTTCGACGACGCGGCTTTCGAGGACGCCTTTGGTGCTCAAGCCCGCGCCAATCGTTGGCGGCGCCGTTTCCGCGTTGCCAATCACGTTGACTTCGGCCGTCAGCCCCGCGAGCGGCAGATCGAGCGACACCTGCGCCGCCTTACCAGCCTCCACCTTCGCGGTCGCCTTCACCTCCCGAAACCCATCCAGAAGCGCCGAGAGACGGTAGACCCCTGGCGCCAGCGCATCCACGCTGACGAGCCCTTCGCCGTCGGAGACCTGCGCCGTGATCGCGCGATCGTCAACGCCGGCAATGCGCACGGTCGCGCCCGGCAGACGCAACGACCCACTATCGGTCGTCACCGTCACCAGAATCGATCCCTTGTTCCCCTGATCCGGAGAAGGCGTCTGCGCCTGCGCGCGAACGCTATGTGGACACACCAACACGAACGCCACCGCGGCAAGCCACCCCATTCGCCGCACAAGTCTCCACCTGCCGGATGTCATGTGATGAGAATTGTACTCATCTCGCGATCTGGTCATCTCGTCGTCTGGCCGTCTGGTCATTGGGTGATTGGGACATTGACGCATCGGTGCATTTCACGATATCTCCCGAATCCGTCTCGGCACTAGCTCCTGACGTAATATTTCTCACGTGATTCCGCTTCGTGACGTCATCCCTTCGCGCACCGTGCCCGTGGTCACGGTTGCCCTAATTGGGCTGAACGTCCTCGGCTGGTTCTACGAGTTGATGCTGCCGCGTGACGAACTCGAACGGTTCCTTCATGCCTTTGGCGCCGTCCCGGCTTCTTTCTCTGCCGTCACGCTCGTCACGTCGATGTTCCTGCACGGCGGGTGGATGCACATCATCGGCAACATGCTCTACTTGTGGATCTTCGGCGACAACGTCGAAGACCACATGGGCCACGTGCCATTTCTGCTGTTCTACCTGCTCGCGGGAATGCTCGCCACGCTCGGGCAGATCGCAATGACGCCCGAGTCCACGCTCCCCACGATTGGCGCAAGCGGCGCGATTGCCGGCGTCATGGGCGCGTATCTCGTGCTCTATCCCCGCTCCCGCGTATTGACGCTTGTCCCGATCTTTTTCTACATCGAGTTGATTGAACTACCAGCCGTCCTCTTGCTCGGATTCTGGTTTGTGATGCAACTGTTCAGCGCCGGCGCGATTGCCGCCACCACCGACGGGCAAGACGGTGGCGTCGCGTTCATGGCGCATATCGTCGGTTTTCTCACCGGCGTGGCCAGCGTCTTTCTGTTTCGGCGCCGCCGCCCGATCAACCGATACTGGATGTCATGATGGATGCTCCCGCACGGCTTACGATCTCGCGCACGAGCGAGCGCGACGCGCAACAACGTCAGATCTTCGTCACGCTCGACGGCAAAGAGATGGGGGATCTCGTTTTCGGCGAAACCTTGAGCCGCGAGATCAGTCCCGGCCCCCACACCCTCAAAGCCAACAACACGATGGTGTGGAAAACGGTGAAGTTCGACGCGGCGCCGGGCGAAGAGATCCGCTTCACCGCCACGAACTACTCGGGCAAAGGCTTCCTGACGTTCATGCTCTTTGTCGGCGTCGCGCCGCTCTATCTCTCGCTCGAACGAGACGTCTAACTACCCGCGCGGAGGCGGCGATCGATGCGCGCGAGTTCGAGGAGCAGGGCTTCAAGCGCATCCTCGTAGGCGGCCGTGGGGAGTTGCGCTTTCTTCGCGCGCAACTGTTCGAAATCGTTTAAGACTTGCGCCCGGCGTCTCATGAGCGCGGTGCGTTCCGGGTCTCCCGTGCCGGCCATCTCTGGCGCGGTCTCGAAGTACGCCACGCGCGAGAGCACGCCGTCGGGTCCAGGCTCATCGAACTCCCGGCCAATCCCATCGCCGTTGTCATCGAGCAAGGGGCGCTCGGTCGCCAACTGACCGTTTTCCTGGTAGTACCGCTTCACACGATCCGCCACCGCGACGAACAGTTCCCACACCGACACGCGGCCATCCTTGTCGGTATCCGCGCTGGTGCCGGCGAGCGTCTCGATGAAGTACTCAGGAAACACGGTCTCAAACTGCTGCGCCGCCGAATCGTTAGCGGTAATGACGATGTGATTCCGCCCGGAGAGCGCTTCGACAAACGGGAAGCTGCCGCTGCTCGTGTTCACGAACACCAGTTGACCGGGCAGATCGCGACAGAGCGCTCCCCATTCAGCCGCGGTGAGATCCGGGCCGACCAGATTGAACTTCGCCGCATCCCCCCCCGCGCTGCTGCCATGCCCGATCAGCACCACCGTCAGCGTATCGTCTTGTCCAAGACGCGCACGCAGCTCACCGACAACGGCGCGCACGTTCTCGCGCGTGGCCTGACGAATCGTCTCCGACGCCTCCTCGGCCAGCACGACGATGTGATCGGCGGGGTAGTGAAAGGTCTGCTCGAACGTCTTGACCAGCGTCTCTCGCCAGGCGTCGTACCGCTCTTTATACGGCGATCCGCCAGAGGCGCCGGTGATGACGAGCGCGTAGCGATCGGCGGCCGAGACCGGCGCGGCGTCGACGACGAGCGCTGCCGCCAGAAGGAGCCACACGCCGAGCGTGAGCGAACGCGGAATCACCGAAGTCCCCAGCGCCGCCGCAAGACCCACTCGGCCCCCAGTAGCGCGACGGCGACGGCAAACGTCCAGCCATGATTCCAGATATCTTTCCGAACCAGATCCAGTGGTTGCGGCGCCGCCGACATGAGACTCGGAATGATGTCCGCGACATCGCGCGCTGTCACGTAGCGTCCGCCCGACTCGCGCGAAAGACGCCGCAGTAGCGCCTCGTTCATGCGGGGATCGGCAAACTCCGGATCGCTGCCGCCAGCAAACGCCCACTGTTCCGCGGTGCCCAGCGAGGCGGCGCCACGCGTCGCGGAGACCGCGATGCGGTACACGCCCGCAATCTCTGGCACGAACGTCCCGGCAAAATGTCCCGGTCCGGCGGGACGAAGCGTGAGCGGTGTCGTCTCGCCGCCTGGTCCAATCACACGACCGTCGACCGCCGCATCCGCGACCGCCACGTATTGCCGATCGCGCACATCGACAGCCAGCGTCATCGATTGCCCCACCGCGGTGTCCGCGGCCACGGTGATGCTGACCGGGTCTGGCGCGTCAGCCGCGAGCCAGCGAACCGCCTGACGCCAGAACGTGTCATAGCGGCGATCGTCGGACGGCAGCAGCATCCGCCAGCGCCAGGTGCCTTCGCCCGCGAAGATCATCGACCGGCCGCGTCCGTACGGCTGAACGGCAACCACCGGCACGACGCCATTCGAACCCGACGTCACCGCTAGCACGGTCGCGCCGGGACGCGGTCCACCGACAGGCGCGTTGGCCGTCAACGCCGGAAGCGTGCTCCACTGTTTACGGTTGTCTTCAACCGTTGGCGCAAAGCGCATCATCGCGTGCCGTTCGCCGTCGCGCGTCAGCGTCACGCTGTCGTGCGAACCCGAAAGATCCTCGCCAGACGCGCGCAGCGTACCGCCACGGCGGTCGCTCAGCTCCAGCGGCAGCGCCTCTTCGAGCGGACTCCCCAGCAGGCTGCGCGGCCCGAACGAACGTCCGCCGAACAGCAGCAATCCGCCACCACGCTCGCTCACAAACGCCGACAGCAGATCCATCTGCGCGCGCGTAAAGAACTCCCCTTCGAGATTGGCAATGACGACGGTGTCGTACGCGAAGAGCGCCTCGCGCGTCGACGGAAATCCTGTCGTCAATGCTGTCGCGCGTCCGCCTGACGCCTGCACGAAAAACGTATCGGCACCTTGATCGTTCTTGCCCTTGCGCGTCACCGCATCGATCTCGATACCAGAATCCTGCTGCATCGCGCGCTGGAAGAAGCCATGCTCGTAGCCGGGCGCGCCGGCCAGCAAGAGCACGCGACGCTTGCGCCCCGCCGGGCTGACGAGCAGACTGCGCGCGTCGTTTTCCTGAATGTGGTCGTTGACGTCGGCTTTAATGCGCGCCGTGTAGACCGTCGGTTGCAACGGATTGGGCGACACGGTGAAGGTCGCATCGACGGGCGATCCCTCGCTGGCCGGTCTCACCTCACGCGCGTCGACCTGTTGTCCGTTGGCCAGAATCTCAATCGTGAACGGATCGCGTCCGAACCCGCGCGCGACCGCGGTCACGTGCAAATCCACCGACGATCGATCGATCCGTGGATCGCCAGCGGTGAGCCCCGTGATCTCACGATCGCGCGGACCAGCCACGTCGCCAACACCAACCGTAAACACCGGCACTTCAGTGGACGTCGCGCGCTCCACCGAGGTGCTCGTCTCGCCGCCATCCGACACCAGCACCACCGCCGGCACACGCTGACCGCGAGCGCGCTCCTTCACCGCCGTCAGGGCGCGGCGCAGATCGGTGCTGCGCCCATTGGCATCGAGCGTCTCGACCGCTTGCGGGTGCACCCCGTCAGCCACCGCCATCACCTCTGTGCGCACGTGCGGTCCTAGCGCTGGCAACAACTGCTGTTCGACGATGGCGCGCGCGCGCGCGATGCGCGTGTCCCCCTCCGCATCGGCAATGCGCATGCTCTTCGACGTGTCGACGAGGATCGGGATGATGAGATCGCCGGTGACATCAGGCGGTTGGAGCAAGACTGGCCGCTGAAGCAGCAACAGCATCCAGACGAAGGCGGCGCCACGGAGCGTGCTCAGCACAATCCGTTGCCACGGCGCGAGCGGCGCCAGCGGACGCCGGTAGGCGGTAAATACCACCGCGGCAATGGCGGCGAGCGCGAGGAGCGTCACCCACCAGGGGAACGGAGCGGCGAGTCCCATGAGTCTCAGGGCGTCTTTCGCGTGGCGAGCGCCCTGAAGTAGCTCTCCACGTGCTGCTGATACTGCGCCGGCGCCTTATCGTCGACGCCCGCGGCGAGCCGTTCCTTCGTGTCCTTCTCGCGCAGCTTTCCGGCAATGGACGTCTCGGCCCGATCGAGCACCTCGGTATAGTGCCGCGACAGCTCCTGCCAGCGCGCGAAATCCTGCTTGAACCCTTCGGTGCCAGGCGCCGACAGCACCATGCCCTGCCCCGCGAACGTTTGCCCCACGCCCGCCTCTGTGAGCGTCTGGTTTCCGCGTTGCAACTCGTCGAGGAGATCGCGCGCCTCGCGCAACTCGCGCTGACTGTTGTCTTGACTCGCGCCCGGCTGATTGAGTTGCTCGAGCGTCTTCGACAACTGATCGACACGATCGCGCAACTCACGCACGCGGGCGAGATCCTCGGAGAGCGTGCGAGACGCGTCGTCCTGATTCTGGCGCGCGGACGACAATCGATCGGCGATGCGATCGAGCGCGCGGGCAATGTCTTCCGGCGCGCCGCGTCCGCCCGGGCTGTTCCCCTGTGACGTGCCGTTTTGCGCGGCGGCGGTAAACGCGTCGGCCGTCTGCTGCATCCGCTCACCAAGCCGTTGCCGCGTGATCTCCTGCGCGGAATCGCCCGCCGCCTGACGCATCTGCTGCGACGGATCGCTGCCTTTCCCACTGGTGGCGCCCTGACCGCGCGTCTTGGCCTGTTGCTCGAGCCCCTGCTGGACGCGATCGAGCCGATCCGCCAGACGCTCCTGTTCGCCGGCAAGGCGGCGATTCACATCCTGTCCGGCGTCACCGGACGGCACCTTCGCGCTCTCGGCCGCGATGCGGCGCTGCGCGTCGGCAAGCTGCTGCGCTTCGAGCTGCAGATCGCCCAGCGCACGACGCTGACCGTCAGTCGTGGAACCTTCGAGCTGATGTTGCAGTTGGCGGAGCGCGTCGGCGGCGCGGGCCGATCGCGCGCTCGCCTCCTCGGCGTTTGATTTACCAAGCTCGCCAGCGGCGTTCCGCATCTCCTCGGAAATCTGCCGAAGCTGCCGGCTCTCGGCACTCGCCTGCGCACTGTCTTGCCCGGCATTCTGATTCGTGTTTTGGCCAGCGTTCTGCCCAGCACTTTGGCCGGCGCCTGGTCCGGCGCTCTGCCCACCGCTCTGCGCGCCAGGTTGCGCGCCGCTCTCTGTACCGCTCTGTCCGGCACCACTCTGCGCCGACTGTTGTTGTCCCGATCGTCCTTGCTGTCCCGACTGTGACGGACGCGGCTGTCCCGATTGGCCGGACTGTCCCTGACTGGACGCGGACTGCCCCGACTGCCCTTGCGCCGACGCGCGTTGCCCGCCTTGTTGCTGACCGCCCTGCTGCTGTCCTGATTGCTGGCCGGACTGTTGTCCTGCCTGTTGTTGCCCTGATTGTTGTTGTCCGGATGGGTTCTCGGACGACTGCCCTTGCTGACGCGCCATCTCCTGCGCGAGTTGCTCGGCCTGCTGACGGAGATCGTTCTGTTCGCGAATCAGCTTCTGCAGCTCTCGCGCGCGCGTCTCCGGCGACGCGGATCGATCATTGGCCAACGCCTGCTGACGTCCGGCGAGATCATCCTGCCGGCGCGCCAGCTCCTCGATCTTGCTGATGGCGTTTTCCGTCTGCGCCTGTTCATCCCGCGACGCGCGGTTGGCGGTCTCGTAGTTTGTCTGCTGCTGACGCGCCAGCTCCTTGTCGAAGACGCTCGAAAGATCCTGGTTCCTGTGATCGTTGCCGCTGTTTGCGGCGGTGCGCTGTTGCTGGATCTCGCGCTTTCTCACGTCCCCCTGCGCGCGAATCAACTGGTTGAGCGCCTCCATCTCCGGCCCGACGGCGTCTGTCGTCCTGAGCGCGTTCAGATGCGCCACCGCATCGCCCATCGCTTTCGCGGCGGTGTCGAGCACGTTTTCTTCTTCGAGCGTCTGCCCGGCGCGCGGCGCGCCCGGAGGGGGCGGCGGCCCCGGCGGTTGTGGTCCAGGACCACCGCGGCCGGGGAACGTGGAACGCGGCGGCGTCCGCATCCGCGCGGTGCCGAAGGCGCTCGCCGTCTGCTCGACCCGCTGCCGAAGCTCCGCTTCCGCCGTGCTGACCGCCTTGACGTCGTCCGCCGATTGACTCCCTGCGGTTTGCGCGCGTCGATCGAGCTTCCAGGTGGCGACGATGACTTTCTTTTGCGCGTTGACGAGATCGTCAAACTGCGGATTCGATGCGCCCCCCGCTGATGCCGCCTGACTCTGCGCGAGCGAGAACGCTTCCTCGAACGGTTTGACCTCGAGGAAGAACAGATCGCTGCGGGCTTCGCTCGATTGTTTACCGTGCGCGAGATCGCGCGCGCGCACGTAGTAGCTGATGAAGTCGCCCGGCCGCACATCGAGATCTTCGAGGTACAGCGTGTGCGAGCCCGAGACGTTGGTCGCGTGCGAGGGAATTCGCAGCGGGACGACCGTCTCCTTGCCGCCAGCGACCGAGTAGACCAACTCGAGCGACGCAATGCCGAAGTCGTCATTGGCCTCGGCCTGAATGTCGACCTCTTCGAGTAGCGTCACGCGACGATCGCTTGCCGGCTTCACGATGTGCACGTCGGGCGGACGATCGTTGAGGATGCGAATGAAGTACTCGGTGTCGCCACGATTCGTCATGCCGTCACGGTCGGCCAGCGCGACGCGGTAGGAACTATCTGCCGTGACGCTGAGCGTGCCCGTCAACAACTGGCCCGTCGCATCCTGCGCGAGGTGAATGTCCTCGGCATTCGTCATCGTCAACGCGCCGTTTATAACCGGCGCGTCGGTGTGGACCTGCACGCGGACCTCGGTTCCCGCCGGCGCATAGATGTCGCCGGTGTCGGTTTCGCTGCGCGGCGCGAGCGCCAGCGCTTTCGGATACGTGTAGTCGAGATCGATCCGCGTCACGTGCGGCGGCTGCAGCACCGCGACCTCGTAGGTCTCGGACGTCACCCCCGCCACGACGACACGATAGCGAAACGACTGCGTGAGCCCCGGCAGCGACATCGTGAAGCCGCTTGCGCCACTCGTCATCTCCTGCGGATGCCACGCCTCGCTGTCCGGCGTCTCGGCGCGCAGCAACTGCGCGACGACCGGCGCGTCGTTGCCGACGAGCCGCGCCGTAACGGTCAGCGTCGATCCCACCTGCACACGGGCATTTCCCGGCGTCACCTCGAGGCGCACGTGCGAGGGAAACAACGAGAGCGCGAGCGCATCGAACGACCGCCGCGCCTGATGCCGTCCCACCACGCACACCGCCATCAGCACAAG
>JAISPN010000024.1 GCA_031274845.1 Acidobacteriaceae bacterium | reverse complement strand
CCGGCACCTTCAACTCGTAGCTGTCGGTGCGCGCCGGGGTCGTCCAGCGGCGCAGTTCAGGATTGAGCTGTTGAATCTCGGCGACGCTCGTCTCGGTCCATTCCGCCACAAGATGCAGGTCGACCGGGTTGTTCAAGACGACGCGATCGTATTGGTAGGGTGGTTTCGGATCGAACTCGAACCCGTATTGCGCCGGATTGCGCGCGATGATGACCGCCGCCAGAATCATCGGCACGTAGTCGCGCGTCTCCCGCGGGAGCAGTTTCGGGTTCGCGGCGAGCGTCCAGAAGTCGGCCGCGCCCCCCGCCTTGATCGCGTGCTGCAGACGTCCGGGACCGCCGTTGTACGACGCCAGCGCGAGATGCCAGTCGCCGTCAAACATCTGCGCGAGCGTGCTCAGATATCGCGCCGCGGCGACGGTTGATTTCTCGGGGTCGGAACGCTCGTCCACGAACCAGTCCTGACGAAGGCCGTTGTCCTTGCCGGTCCCGCTCATGAACTGCCAGACGCCTCTGGCTTTCGCGCGCGAGAGCGCCGTCGGCTTGAAGGCGCTTTCCACGAGCGGCACGTAGGCGAGATCGAGCGGCAACCCTTCGGCGCGGAACACGTTCTGAATCATCGGCAGGTACTCGCTGCCGCGACGCATCCCTTCGAGCAGGAAGTCGTGCAGGCGTCCCTGAAAGAGTTCGATGAAGGCGAGCACGCGCTGGTTGAGCGGAATCGGCAGATCGTGATCGCCGGTTTCGAGATCGGCAATGACGACGTCTTCGAGCTCGGACGAGATCGGTTCCGTGAGCGTCGTCGACATCGCGAGCAGTTCGTCAAGTGACGCCGGCTCCGACGGCGTGTCGGCGATCCCGTCGCTCTCATCGAGCGCCTGACTTTCGGAATCAAATTCCAGTCTGGACGCCGTCATGCGGACGGCGGTGCCCGCCTCGATCTGGCCGTCCAGCCCGGCGCCTGACGCGAGAGCCGGAGGCGCCACGGACAGCGCCGTTTCGATCGGAGCGGCGGAAAGCGGTGTGGGAAGTTGAACGGGAAGGGGAGCGGCGGTCGTCCGGGCCTGATTGCGGATACTGGACCCACAGGCCGTCACACACGGCAAGAGCGCGACGAGCACAAGGCGCTTGATTGAACGACTCACCATTCGGGCGCTCCGCGATATCACGTCCGAGAGGCCCGTGCATCGTAAGTCGCCCCCTCCTAAGCGGGGGGCTCCGGTTTCCGTGGGAGTCGAGCGCGTATGGACGGTCGTCACGCTCAACCCCGGTTCGTTCGTAAAGCGAAGGGCGATCCCCCGCTGGCGAGGCTTGCGCCTCAGTCAATGGTTCGAGGATGCTAGCATCCCATCCGTAGCAGGTCAACCGCAGGATAGGTCAGCCACCCAACGAGCTCAGCCTTACACGGAGTTTTCAGCCGTTCCAGGGCGCGACCTCGAACACCCGGCGTGCCTCGCCAAGTTCCCGAGCGGACGGCGTAATGATGGCGCGTTCGGTGACAAGTAGTGTCTCGCCGGCGCCAAGCGCCCGCCGGACGTCGTCTTCGCACACAAAATCGAGCGGCGTCTTTGTTGATTTCTTTATCTGCGCCGGTCGCGGCGTTTCAGGCGATGGCGTGACGGAAACAGCAGCGCCTGCCGCAGCGGTGACCGCCTCCGGCTTGTAGCCGCGCGATTCAAGGAAGCGATCAATCCGGTCGGTCAGCACCGCCTGACTGATGCCGTTTGACGGAGGCAGCGGCGCAGCGGTGGGTGACGCGGCCGGACGGACGCCGGACGCCCGCTCGAAGCGATTGGGCACCGACGTCACCTCGTACGACAGCCGCTTGATGTTCAAAAGATGCCGCGGCGAGATGTTGTCCGACGTGATGTTGCCGCCATAGCCGCCGCACCCGAGCGTCATCGCCGGATCGAGGCCGGTGGAAAGCCCGATCGAGCCAAACGTCGTGGGGGAGTTCACGATGACGCGGAAGGCGGGTTTCTTGAGGCCGAATTCAAGAATGACCTGCTCGTTCTGCGAGTGGATCGACATCGTGTGTCCCATGCCGCCGTAGCGCAGGATCTGTTTGCAGCGTTCGCACCCTTCGCGCCAGTCGCGCACGACATAAAACGAGAGCACCGGACAGAGCTTCTCAATCGACAGCGGATACTCGCGGCCCACGCCGTCGAGCGGCGCGAGCAGGACGCGCGTCTCGGCCGGCACCGTGATGCCGCACTTCTCCGCGATAACGACCGCGGACTTGCCGACAAGCGCCGGATTCGGCAACCGCTGCGGCGTCACCAGCACACGCGCCACGCGGTCCATCTCGTCACGCGACAGGAAATAGCCGCCTTGCGCCTGAAACTCACGCTTCACCGCTTCGGCCACCGGCTCATCGCAGACGACGGAGTTTTCCGACGAGCAGAGCACACCGTTGTCGAACGTCTTGCCGGTGATGATGTCGCGGACCGCCTTGCGCACGTCGGCCGTCCGCTCGATGTACGCCGGCGCGTTGCCGGGCCCGACGCCGTACGCCGGTTTGCCCGCGCTGTACGCGGCGCGCACAAGGCCCATGCCGCCGGTGGCGAGAATCACCGCGACATCGCGATGCTTCATCAACGCCTGCGTTCCTTCGAGCGTGACCGTCGTCATCCAGCCAATGGCTCCGGCCGGCGCGCCGGCGCGCCGCGCCGCTTCGTCCATCACCTCCGCGACACGCGTGATGCAGCGAACCGCGGACGGGTGCGGGCTCAGGACAATCGGACAGCGCGCCTTGATGGCGATGAGGATCTTGTAGATCGTCGTTGACGTCGGATTCGTGGACGGAATGATGGCGGCAACCACGCCAAACGGCTCGGCAATCTCGACGAGACGCCGTTCGGGATGGCGGGCCACGATGCCCACTGTCTTCATCGGGCGGATGAACGTGTAGATCCGCTCCGAGCCAAACAGGTTCTTTTGAATCTTGTCTTCGACGACGCCGTAGCCGGTTTCCTCGACCGCCATCCGGGCAAACGCTTCGGCCTGCGGCGTGGCGGCGGCCGCCATCGCGTCGACAATCGCGTCGATCTGCTCTTGCGTCAACTCGGCGAGCGTTGGCCAGACCGCCTTGGCGTGCGCGGCCAGCGTACGCGCCTCGGCAATCGAGACCAGATCCCGATTGGCGGCGTTCTCTCGAAGGGGAGCAGCGTCGGCCATGAATGGGCGCCGCTTACTTCGCCTCTACGGTGGGGCCTTTGGGAAGGAGCCGCTCGACTTCCGCGTGCGGCCGCGGAATGACATGGACCGAGACGAGTTCGCCAACGCGGCGCGCGGCCGCGGCGCCCGCGTCGGTCGCCGCCTTCACGGCGCCGACGTCTCCACGCACCATGATCGTGACGTAGGCCGCGCCGATATATTCCTTGCCGATGAGCGACACATTGGCGGTCTTGACCATGGCATCCGCCGCTTCGACCGATCCGATGAGTCCTTTGGTTTCGATGAGTCCCAGTGCGTCTTGCGCCATCGCCGCCTCCTGCCGCCGAAAAACTGTAACACAGGGAATGCGCGGCTGATTGCACGGGTCAGGTGAGATCCTTTACGATCACGCATCTTTCAGCGACAGCGTCTATGTTACGGAGAACTATGCGTCGAGCACGTTTTGGTCTGTTCACTCTCGGAATGGCGTTTTTCGTGGCACTTGCCGCCGCCGGCTGCGGCAAGCCAAAGAACACGGCGCCCCCGGTCGCCACGCCGTCGGTCACGCTCAATCACGACCGGGTGGCCACCGGAAGCCCGCTTGAAATCACCTACAAGTTTGTCGTCGCAAGCGACGCCAAATTCGACGAGGACTTCCGGGTCTTCGCGCACGTGCTCGACACCGACGAAGAGCAGATGTGGACCGACGATCACATGCCGCCGAAACCGACCTCGCAGTGGAAGCCGGGCGACACGATCGAGTACACGCGCACGATTTTCGTGCCGGCCTTCCCCTATGTCGGCGACGCCTCCCTCGTGGTCGGTCTCCACTCGACCAAGGATCAGCACCGGCTGCCCTTGAGCGGTCAGGATGCGGGGCAGTTGTCGTACCGCGTGGCGACGCTTCAGATCCTGCCGCAAACCGACAACCTGTTCACGGTGTTCAAGGACGGCTGGCAGTCGGCTGAGACCTCCACCAATGACGCCTTCATCGAATGGCAGTGGACCAAGAAAGTTGGCACGCTCGCGTTCAAGAACCCGAAGAAGGACGCGATCTTCTATCTGGATCTCGACAGCCCGAGCAAGGAGTTGCACGACGCCCAGAAGGTGCAGATCGTCATGGGCGGCGAAACGCTCGCCGAGTTGACCGTGACGCCGGACGCGCGCGAGCTGCACAAGATCACCTTGCCCGCCCGGCTGATGGGCGACGCCGATCTTTCAGAGCTTCAGCTTGTGGTCGACCACACGTTCCAACCGTCGGTCGTCACTAACGGCGCCAGCAAGGACACCCGCGAGCTTGGCGTTCGCGTGTTCCACGCCTTCGTCGATCCACGATGACCTCGACGCGCCCGCTTGCCGTTGTCGCCGCGAGGATGGCGGCACCGGCGCGCGCGGCGCGTGTTGCACGTCAGACCGGCCGGTGATCCATGGAATACAGGTGCCGTCTCGCCGCGGCTAACGGCCAGATCATCGAGCAGACCTACGTCGCCGACAACGAAGCGCGGCTGCGCCGGGAACTCGAAGACAAAGGGCTGTACGTGCTGTCGCTGCACGCGAAGGGGAGCGTGGGCGGCGTGCGCCTGTTGCCGGGCCGGACATCGATCCGCGGACGCGAGTTTCTGGTGTTCAATCAGGAACTCGCGACGCTCCTCAAGGCGGGCATCCCGCTCGTCCAGGCGCTCGATCTGCTCAAGCGGCGCACCGATACCCCGGCGTTCCGTACGGTGCTCGACGATGTCTACGAGCGCGTGCGGGGCGGGGCGGCGCTCTCCGACGCGTTCGACGCGCATCGCGCCACGATTCCAAGCGTCTACACGGCGTCACTCGTCGCCGGCGAACGGAGCGGCAATCTGGAAGCGGTGCTCCGCCGCTATGTCGATTACGCGAAGACCGTCGCGCTGGTCAGGCGGAAAATGCGCTCGGCGCTCTTCTATCCGGCCATCCTGCTGAGCCTGTCCATTGGCCTCGTGTCGTTCATCATCGTGAAGGTCGTGCCGGCATTCACTGATTTCTACGAATCGTTCGGCAGCGAGCTTCCGGCGGCCACCAGACTGTTGATGACAGGCTCGGCCGCCATCCGCCATCACATCTTCCTGTTGCTCCTTATTGCCGTCGCGGCCATTGCGGCCGTCATGGTCTGGCTCCGGAGTCCGGAGCATCGGCTCACGCTCGATCGGTGGCTCTTACGCGTGCCGCTCGCGGGCGACATCGCTCGCAAGTTCGCCACCTCGCAGATGGCCCGTACGCTGGCCACGCTCCTTGGCGGCGGACTGCCGCTCGTCAACGCGATTGAGATTGCCGCGCGAACTTCGGGACATTCGGTGATGGTGTCTGGCCTGGCGGTCACCGTGGCGATGGCCGGGCTGTACCTCGCCGGCGACGCCAACTTCGCTTCGTTGGCCACGGGTGGGGTGCTGGTGGTGCTGGTGGCCGTGCTCGGCTCGTTGACCGTGCTGCCGGCCCTGCTGGCCAAGCTCACGTCGCGTATCGACCGGCCGCGCGTGCCGGTGTTCTGGCGGCTGA
>JAISPN010000302.1 GCA_031274845.1 Acidobacteriaceae bacterium | reverse complement strand
TGCCTAGATTGGTTTCCGTGATCGCCATCATCAGCGGTGTCGACAGCAACGGCCAATTGGCGATGACGATCGCGGTGACGACGGCCGCGCTGCTCGCGATCATGCCGGTGGAGAGGCGCCAGGTCTTGTCGCGGCGGTGCTGCTGGGTGGCGGCGGCGACAGCGGCCAACGCGTGCGCGCCGAAGAGGATGAACAGCGGCACGAGCGGCAGGCGGTAGCGCGCGAAAACGTAGAACATCAGCACGCTTGCCGAATAGGTCGCGGTGATGGCGTAGAGCAGCGCGAGACGGCGCCTGTCGGGCCAGGCGAGGATCAGGCCGAGCGTGGCGAGCGGCACGAGCACGCCGAAGTGTCCAATCCATCCAATCGCGCGTAACGGCAGCGAGTATTGCGCGTAGCTCTCCTGGCTTTCCGTGTCGAGCATCTCGCTGGCGTTGAGCAGGAGCAGCGTTTTCTGTCCGAGCAGCCGCAGCCATTGACCCGGCTGCGACGTGATGAAGTCGAGCGCGCGGTCGGTCCAGTAGGTCGACACTTCCGACGGCGTAAGCGTGCGTCCAAGCGCGTGCTCGGCAAGCTCGGTGGCGTCTTGCCGCTCGTATTCAGGCGCGCCGCGGCCGTAGCGCAGCGACATGTAGGTGCCGTCGGACTTCGGGTTGTTGCCGATGAACAGATTTGGTCCGAACTGCGATGTCGTCAAATAGAAGCCGCCGCCGACGCTGTAATTGCGCGCGGCCACGGGGAGCAGCACGAGCGCGAGCCCCGCGGCGAAGGCGAGGCTTCTCTTCGCGCGAGAGCCTTGATTCGCTATCCCCAGCAGCGACCAGAGGAATACGACGCCGATGAGCACGAGCGCGTTTTCGCGTGTCAGGCTCAGCGCGCCCATGGTGACGCCAAGCGCGAGCCACTCGCGGCCGCGCTCCGGATGTTTGTAGACACGCGCCGCGAGCCAGAGCGTGAGCGCGAAGAGAAACAGATCGAGGACCGACTTCTGCAGCAGGCCGTCGAAGAAGATCGCTGGCGCATAGAGCGCCAGCATCGCGCCCGCGATCGTGCCGACGCGCTCGGAAAACCACTGACGTCCCGCATACGCGAGCACCGCGGCAGACCCGGCGCCAATCACCGCTTGCACGAGACGCACGGCCAGCAACGAGTGGCCGAAGACGGTGTAGAGCACGCCGAGGAAATAGGGATAGAGCGGCGCCTGATAGAAGACGTCCGTGCCGATCCAGTCGCCGGCGGCAAGGCGTTGGCCCCACGCGTCGTAGCTATGCGCGTCGCCAAGCAGGACGTCGAAGAACGGCGTGCCGCGCAGTTGCCAGACGTGCAACAGCCGCAGGCCGAGGGCAACAGCGAAGATGACGAGCACGCGAACGGAGAAGCGGTCCCGGCTCATGCGGTGGGATCGATCTGACATCTGACCTAAAATATTGTTTCGTGAATGTTATACGCAGATCGGGTGCGGTCGTGTGGCAGTTTCGCGCGCTGATCTGGTGGTCGGTGGCGATCGTCTCGGTCGCGCCAGCGCGAGCGGCCGACGGCGTCACGTTCAACAAGGATATCGCCCCCATCGTTTTCGAACGGTGCGCCTCGTGCCATCGCCCTGGCCAGATTGGACCGTTCAGCCTGCTGACCTACCGGGATGCCCGGCAGCACCTGACGCAAATCGTCGACGCGACGAAGACGCGCGTGATGCCGCCTTGGAAGCCGGTGCATGGCAGCGCGCAGTTTGTCGGTGACCGTTCGCTCTCCGATGCCGAGATCGCGCTGATTCAGCGGTGGGCGGCTGAGGGCGCCGTCGAAGGGGAACCAGGCGATCTGCCGTCTGTTCCGCACTGGAACGATGGATGGCAACTTGGCGTGCCTGACGTGGTGGCCAAGATGAGCGAGGTGTACACGCTACGCGCCGACGGGGGCGATGTGTTCCGTACCTTCGTGTTGCCGATTCCGACGGACAGGGTGCGGTACGTCCGCGCGATTGAGTTCAATCCTGGCAACACGCGCGCGGTACATCACGCCAACATCGGCGTCGATCACACGAGTTCTTCCCGGCGTCTTGATGCGGCGGACCCGGAGGTTGGTTACAGCGGCGGCATGGTGCCCGATGCGAGCTATCCGCCCGGCTACATGCTCGGGTGGACGCCAGGACAGCGTCCGCGCTCCTCGCCGCCGGACATGGCGTGGCGGCTCGAACCTGGCAGCGATCTCGTCGTGCAGCTTCACATGCAGCCGACGGGCAAACCGGAGCCGGTGCAGGTGAGCGCCGCGTTTTATTTCACCGACACGCCGCCGTCACGCTCGCCGGTCGGCATCCGTCTTGGCAGCGAGACGATCGATATTCCCGCTGGCGCCAGCGAGTACGTCATCACCGACGAGTATGTGGTGCCAGTCGACGCCGAACTCCTGGCTGTCCAGCCGCACGCGCACAACCTAGGACGCACCATGTTCGCGGAGGCGACGCGTCCAGATGGGAGCACGGCGACGATCATCGACATCCGCGATTGGGATTTCCGGTGGCAGGACGTCTACCTCTACCAAACGCCGATCGCATTACCGCGCGGGACGCGCCTCAGCATGCGGTTCACGTACGATAACTCCGCCACGAACGCGCGGAATCCGGTGACGCCGCCGCAGCGCGTCGTGTGGGGACAGAACACGACGGATGAAATGGGCGATCTCTGGTTGCAGGTCGTGCCGAAGTCGCCGCGCGATCTCGCCGCGCTCAATGCCGACGTCAACCGGAAGTCACGGCGGGAGGATATCGCGGCGTACACGAAGATTCTGCGGAGCGATCCGCAGAATCCGCTGCGTCACGATACGGTGGCCATGCTGCACCTGGAAGATGGGCGTCCGGCGGTGGCGGCGGCGGAATTTCGTGAGTCGCTGACGCTCAATCCCGATTCGGCGCCGACGCACTACAACCTCGGGCTCGCGTTGTCTCTGTTGCAGCAGTACAACGAGGCGCTGGCGGAATTTCAGGCAGCGGTCAGGATCGATCCCAATTACGGCGAGGCGCAGAACAACCTCGGCGCGATGTTGTACCTGTTCGGCCGCTTCGACGAAGCGAGCGTCGCGTACCGCCGGGCGATTGCCATCAAGCCAGACAACGTCGAGGCACGCGCCAATCTGGGTCGTCTGCTCGTGCAGACGCATCAGAATAAAGAGGCGATGGCGATGTTCGAGCAAGCGCTGCTCGTGGACCCCAACTCGGTCGTATCGCTGATTGGCCTCGCGTGGGTGAAAGCGGTGGCGCCAGAGCGCGAGCTTCGCGATGCCGCCAGAGCGATCGAACTTGCGCAGCGTGCGCGGACGCTCGCCGGGACGAAGGAGCCGTCCATCGCCGACACGCTGGCCGCCGCGTATGCGGCCGCGGGTAATTTCGATCGGGCCGTCAGCACGGCGGAAGAGGCGGTCGCGTCGGCTGAGGCGCTCAAGATGCAGAGTCTCGCGGCGGATATTCGGGCGCGGCTTGATTTGTATCAGCACCGGCAGGCGTATGTATCTCGGTGAACGTGGTAGCGCAGAAGCGGCGCCGCTTCCGTAAAATATGTGACTATGACGCGCACTGTCTTTTCGTTGCTCGTTGCGGTGGCCATCCTGTCGATGCCGATGGGACTCGTGGCCGCTCCATCGGTCCGGTTGACGGATCTTGAGAATCGTCCGGTCGATCCCTTTCTGGCGTCGGAAAGCCACAAGGCGATCGTCTTTCTATTTGCGAGCGTTGAATGTCCGGTGTCGAATCGCTACGCGCCGGTGGTGAAGCGCTTGTACGACACCTACGCGTCGCAAGGCGTGGCGTTCTGGTTGATCTATCCCAATCCTTTCGATACGCCGCAGGCGATCGAGGCGCACCTCGCCGCGTTTGCGTATCCCGTCCACGCGCTGCGCGATCCAAAGCACGATCTCGCGAAGATGGTTGGCGCGCAGGTGACGCCTGAAGCCGCCGTGTACGACGCCGCGCGCGCGCTCGTGTACCACGGGCGCATTGACGATCGCTATGTGAGCATCGGTGTCGAACGTCCCGCGCCCACGCGTCAGGATCTCGCCGATGCGATCGCCGCGACGCTTGCGGGACGCGCCGTCCAGGAAAAATCGACACAAGCCGTCGGCTGCTTCATCGCCGACTTCGTCGAGTGATGATCTCAGCCTCCGGTATCGCACGGCTGACGCTTCTGCTGTGTGCCGTGCTGTGCGCGCCGCTGACCGCGTTCGGTCAGGCATCGGGAGAACCGGTTACCTACTCGAAGCAGATCGCGCCGATCGTGTTTCAGAAGTGCGGATCGTGCCATCACCCGAACGGCGTGGCGCCGTTCAGTCTGGTGAGCTACGGCACGGCGCGGACGCAGGCCTCGCAGATGGCGGCCGTGACGGCGCGCGGCTTCATGCCGCCGTGGAAGGCCGATCCGGCATTCGGCGGACCGTTCGTTGGACAGCCGACGCTGACCGCGGAAGAAAAAGATCTGATCGCGCGCTGGGCGGCGTCAGGCGCGCCTGAAGGCGATCGCCGCGATCTGCCGCCGCTACCGAAATGGTCTGAAGGGTGGCAACTGGGCACGCCCGATCTCGTCGTCCGTCCGCCTCGCTACACGCTGCCCGCAGACGGCACTGACGTCTTCCGGATCTTTGTCATCCCGTTGCCGGTGAACGCGGTGCGCTATGTGCGCGCGGTTGAATTTCAGCCAGGCAATGCGCGCGTCGTGCACCACGCCAACATCCGCATCGATCGCACGCGCACCTCGCGCCGGTTCGACGACGCGGACCCCGCGCCAGGCTACGAGGGGCTCATCGCGCACTCGGCGACGTACCCGGATGGACATTTTCTTGGCTGGACGCCCGGTCAGGTGGCGCCGCTTCTGCCGAAGGGGTTGGCCTGGCGTCTCGAACCCGACACCGATCTCGTCGTCGAACTGCACATGCAGCCGAGCGGAAAAGAGGAAACGGTGCAGCCGACAATTGGGTTGTACTTCGGCGCCGATCCGCCAGAGCGGACGCCGGTGATGTTGCGGCTCGGGCGGCAGAGCATCGACATTCCGCCCGGCGAGGCGCACTACAGCATCAGCGATTCGTACGTGCTGCCGGTCGATGTCGAAGTGCAAGCCGTGCAGCCGCACGCGCATCAGCGCGCGCGCGAGGTGACGGCGATTGCAACACTGCCAGATGGCAGCATTCGTCCGCTCATTCACATCGCCGATTGGGATTTTCGCTGGCAGCACGTGTTCCGCTATCAGCGTCCGTTCACGCTGCCTCGCGGGACGAGGTTGTCGATGACGTACGTGTACGACAACTCGGCAGACAACCCGCGAAATCCGGTGATTCCGCCGGTGCGCGTCTATTGGGGGCAGCGATCTGGCGACGAAATGGGCGACGTCTGGATTCAGGTGTTGACGAAAACCGATGCCGATCTCGTCACGCTCAGCGATGCCTTCAATCAGAAGGTGATGGCCGAGGATGTCATCGGCTACGAGCGTTGGATTCAAAGCGATCCGAAGAGCTCCGCGCTTCACGACGATGTGGGGACGTTGTATCTCAAGCTGAATCGTCCAGCGGATGCCGTGCGTCATTTCGCGATCTCGGCCGGCATGACGCCCACGGCGGCGGCGCATTTCAATCTGGGCACCGCGTTGACGCTGGCGGGGCAGTCGGCCGCGGCGATCCGCGAGTACGAACGCGCGCTCGAACTTCGTCCTGAGTATCCGCAGGCGCACACGAACCTTGGTAGTCTGCTGCTGCAGAGCGGCCACCTCGACGAAGCGATGCAACATCTGCAGGAAGCGTTGCGCCTCGATCCGGAGAATGCGCAAGCGAACTTCAGCGCCGGCGTTGGCGCGGCGCAGCAAAATCATACCGATGCGGCGGTGACGTACTTCCGGCGCGCGCTCAAGGCGCAGCCAGAGTTTCCGGATGCGATGGTGAATCTTGCCTGGACGCTGGCGACAGCGAGCACGGTGTCGCGCGCGAACGCGGCGGAAGCGGTGACGCTCGCGGAACGTGTCGTGACGGTGACCGGGCGGCAGAATCCCGCGGCGCTCGACGTGCTCGGCGCCGCGTACGCCGCCGCGGGTGATTTTGGTCACGCGGAGCAAGCGGCCGGCGAGGCGCTGGCGCTCAACCCGTCAAATGCGGCCGAGATCGGCGCGCGTCGCGAGCTCTATCGCGCGAAGAAATCGTACCGCTTGCCGTGACGGCGATCGCGCGGATAATGGTCGCGGAGGCGCCTATCCTCCGCGATGTGATGTCAGTCATGAAATGGGAACGTATGACCTTGGAGGGGACCGTGAAACGGATTGCAGTGTTGTGCGCGGCAGTGGCGATGTTGACTGTGTCGCTGGGTGCGGCGGACCAGACGTGGGTTGGTGAAATCAGCGATAGCGCGTGTGAGATGCAGCATGAGTCAGGCACGGAGAATGTGCCGCCACCGCCGGCGAAGGAGTGCGTGGCGAATTGCGTGCACGGCGGGTCGAAGTACGTGCTGGTTGTCGAGAACAAGGTGCTGCAGGTCGCGAATCAGAATCTTCCGGCGCTCGCGGATCTGGCGGGCAGCAAGGTGAAGATCACCGGCACGCTGGCGGGAAATACGGTGACGGTGACGAAGCTCGAAAAAGCCGAGTAGGCGTGAGTCGCGTCAGTGAAGACGCGACTCACTCTCCAGCGATTCCCTGAGACGTGGTCCGCTTCTTGAGCACCCCGACGAGCCACCAGACTCCGGAGGCGGCCACGACCACCATCAGCACGCGCAAAACATTTGCGAAGAATGCCGGCGTCATCTCCGGCATCGTGAACTGATACTGCATCAGCAACGCCCCACGCTCCGTCATCCAGTGCCAGCCGGTGTGCGCGACGAGCGCCGACAGGATGATGGTTCCAAGCCGCTCTGGCACGACACGCGCGAACAATAAAGCCAAGGCCGGCAGGATCAGCGCGAGCACGGCAATCTGCCCGATTTCCACACCGACATTGAACGAGAGCAGCGAGAGCAGCAGGTGAGTGCCGGCAAACTGCAGCGTCTGCCGGAGCGCGAACGAGAACCCGAATCCGTGGACGAGACCGAAGGCGAGCGTGATGATCCATCGCCGGTGCAGGTTGGCGCCGACGATGTTTTCGAGCGCCATGTAGACGATGGACGCGGCGATCATCATTTCGATGAACGGCGGGAACCAGAGCATGTCGGGAGCAAGACCGAACGCCGACGCGATGAGCGTGATCGAATGTCCAACCGTAAAGGCGCTGACGACGACCAGGAGTTGACGCGGCCGGCGGAACGGGATGACGAGGCAGAAGAGGAACAGCAGGTGATCGATGCCGCTCAAGATGTGCTCGATGCCGAGGACCACGAAGCGCCACGCCGCCTGATACCACTCGGGATCGAGCCGAATCAGCCCCGGATCGCCTTCGAGTTCAAATGCTCGAACGGTGTCGTTCGGGAGCACCAACCGTACGACGGTGATGGCGCGTTGGCCGAGGCGTCCCCAGTGCGGATCGATGGAGAAGCGCGCGTGCTCGTTTTGAATCGGGTATTCAAACAAGACATCGAGGAATCCGTCCTTGATGCTGAGCGTGGTGTCATCGGGGAGCCGTGGTCCTGTCACGAGCGCCAGCGCGCGGTCGTACGACTCGAAGGAGGTGTCGGTTGCTTCGGATGCGCGGATGTTGGCGACTGTGTACGGACCGAGCGGCTGGTTGTCTTCGAAGAGTTTGACCTCGTCGCCCACCCAGAGGGTGGCGGCGTTCCGCAGTTCGGAATCCGCCGTGGCGAGATCGAGCACGTCGGGCGCTTTGAACGGCCACGTCATATCGCGCATGGCGATGAGCGGGACGCGGATGAGCAGCCGCAGGCGAGTGCCCTCTGGTTTGAGGAACGCCTGAATCGTGACGTCGTTGGGAATCTCGTGCGCGTGAAGCCGAGGAGCTATCCCAAAACCAATAGACACCAACACCAGCACGGCCATCAGCCAGTGCCACTTCCGTAAATTATTCATTGACGCTTGTAATCTCTGCATCTGACTGCCACAATATGCCGCCCTTGAGAATATATGCGGCAAGTTGCCGTGGTCTCAAGCGGCAACCCACTTCGACATCTTGCGGGGAGGTAGGATGACAGGGACTAGGCGCAATTATGTGATCGGCGCGACCTTTTTGACGGTCTTTGCCGGACTGGCGATTGGCCAGAGTGTGATCGAACGGGCCGCTGCGGCTCAGGCCAAGAGCGCGGTTCAGGCACCGTATTTCGAAGTCGATCCGACGTGGCCGAAACCAGTGCCCGATAAGCACTGGCTGTACGGAAACGTGATCGGGGTCGGCGTCGACACGAAGGATCACGTCTACATCATTCATCGCGGCGCGGCGACGCTCGATCGCAAAGAGCTCTACGCGGCGCAGAATCCGCCGATGTCGGAGTGCTGCTTCGCGGCGCCTCCGGTGATGGTGTTCGACGGCCCGACGGGCAACTTCGTGACGGCGTGGGGCGGTCCTGGCCAGGGGTACGAATGGCCGGACAGCAATCACGGCATCACGCCTGACAGCAAGGGCAACGTCTTTATCGGCGGCAACGGCGGTAACGACGGTCAGATCCTCAAGTTCACCCAGGACGGCAAGTTCGTGAAGCAGTTCGGCTTCGCCTATGCGGGCGCCGGCAGCAACGACACGTTTGCCTTCAAGCAGGTGGCGAAGATCTCGCTCGACGAGAAGGCGAACGAGGCGTACGTGGCGGACGGCTACGGCAACAAGCGCGTCGCCGTCATCGACATGGACAGCGGCAAGATCAAGCGCTACTGGGGTGCCTACGGCAACAAGCCGGACGACACCAACATGGGTCGCTACAACCCGGACGCGCCGCTCATCCAGCAGTTCCGCAACCCGGTGCACTGCGCGGAGCCGAGCAACGACGGCTTCGTGTACGTCTGCGACCGCGTGAACGACCGTATCCAGGTGTTCACGAAGGAAGGCAAGTTCGTGAAGGAACAGCGCATCAAGCCGAAGACGCTCGGCGACGGCGCGGTGTGGGATATCGCCTTCTCGAAGGATGCGCAGCAGAAGTACATCTACCTCGCGGACGGTTCGAACGAAAAGGTGTACGTGATGGATCGTCAGTCGCTCGAGATCCTCACCAGCTTCGGCGATGGTAGCCGTCAGCCGGGTGGCTTCTACGCCGTGCACAGCATCGCGACCGATTCGAAGGGCAACATCTACACAACGGAAACCTACGAAGGCAAGCGCCTCCAGAAGTTCGTCTACAAGGGGCTGCGCCCGGTCACGAAGATGGACCAGGGCATCGTCTTCCCGACGGGCCGGTAAGGTTCTTCGTGTGAGGTCGAGGAGGAGTGGCATGAACCGTTCTATCTACAGTCGTGTCGCGATCGGAATCGCCGCGAGTGCCGCAACCGCGGCACTCGTCGGTCTTGGTCCGACGCTTGCGGCGCAGGGACGTGGGTCCGCACCGACCTATCAGGTGAACCCGCTCTGGCCGCAGCCGC
Organism: Acidobacteriaceae bacterium; assembly: GCA_031274845.1. Lineage (GTDB taxonomy): Bacteria > Acidobacteriota > Vicinamibacteria > Vicinamibacterales > CAVVIG01 > CADEEX01. The sequence continues at coordinate 4,503 of JAISPN010000302.1, read as the reverse complement.
TACCTAACCACTGGGTGTTCGGATCGATCACCGGTGTGGCGGTGGATGCACAGGATCACGTGTGGGTGACGCATCGTGGTGCCGACTCGCTTGAAGGTAACGAGAAGGGCATGATGTCGACCCCGCCGAGTTCCAGCGTCTGCTGTGTGGCGGCGCCGTTCGTGCTGGAGTTCGATGCGAATGGCAAGCTCGTATCGAGCCTGTTCGAATACGACAAGAAACCGGCTGGCTGGCCACAGTCACCGGGCGGAATTGCCATCGACGGGAAAGGGAATATCTGGATCACTGCTGCTGGCCTCGAGCCCGCGCCGCCGCCTCCTCCAGGCGGACGCGGACGTGGGGCTGCGGCAGCCGCCGCCGACGGCGACGGAACGCCGCCTCCGGCGGCTCGCGGGCGTGGAGGTGCGGCCGCCGGGCCGGCCGCGCCAGCGGACGCCCATGTGTTGAAGATCTCCAAGACAGGTCAGGTGCTCTTGACGATCGGCGCCCCTGGCAAGATTGAGAACGCGGAAAGTCAGACCGCGCTCAATCGTCCATCGGCCGTCGCCGTGGACGATGCCGCGAACGAAGTGTATGTGGCCGATCGTGGCAACCGCCGCGTCGTGGTGTTCGATGCGAACACCGGCGCATACAAGCGGCACTGGGGCGCGTACGGCGAGAAGCCTGGCGCGGCTCCCGGGCCGTACGATCCAAACGCCGCACCGGCGCGCCAGTTCCGCGATCTGAGTTGCATCTCGATCGCGAAGGACGGCAACGTCTATGTGTGCGATCGCACCAGCAACCGCATCCAGGTATTTTCAAAGGACGGGAAGTTCCAGAAGGAAGGCATCGTCAACAAGAACACCACGGGCACGGTTGTCACCGGCCAATTCGGTGTTGTATCGGTCGTGGGATCGGTGTGGGACGTTGCGTTTTCAAACGACGCTCAGCAGCGCTACCTCTTCGTCGCCGATGGGACCGACAAGCAGATCATCGTCCTCGATCGGGCGACGCTCAATCAGGTCGGCACGATTGGCGAAGGGGGCCGTCAACCAGGCCGGTTCCTCGCCGTTGGCAGCATCGCGGTCGACTCGCGCGGCAACATCATCACCGGCGAACAGCACCACGGGAAGCGTGTCCAGAAGTTCGTTCCCGGCCGCTAAGTGTATGGACTAGGGTTGCAGGAGAAACGATATGAAACATCGTCGTCACGTATTCGTGGGCGCGACGTTCGTTGCTGCACTGGCGGTGCTCGGTGTCGGTCAGAACGTGCTCGAGAAGAAAGCCCAGGCGCAGGCGGGCAGCGCGATTCAGGCGCCACGCTTCGAGGTCGATCCGATGTGGCCGCAGCCGTTACCGAACGGCTGGTACATCGGGCAGACGATTGGCGTGTGGGTCGATAACCAGGATCACGTCTGGATCATTCATCGCTCCGATTCACTGGATGCCTCTGAAGCCGCGGCCTCGCAGAACCCGCCGACTGGCGCGTGCTGCAAGTACGCGCCGCCGATTATCGAGTTCGATGCGGCGGGCAAAGTCGTCAATGCGTGGGGTGGACCTCCCGCCGACAAGAGCTACGACTGGCCCGATTCGAACCATGGAATCTATGTCGACACCAAAGGGTTCGTCTGGATTGGTGGCAACGGCGGGACTGACGGCTTAGTGCTGAAGTTCACGCGCGACGGCAAGTTCGTCAAGCAGTTCGGCAAGAAGGGCGTGAAAGCCGACAGCAACGCGACCGACCACTTCTTCCAGGTGGCGAAGATCTTCGTCGACGAGAAGAACAACGAGGTCTACGTCGCGGACGGCTACGGTAACAAGCGCGTCGTCGTCATGGACACGGAAACCGGTCAGTTCAAGCGGTTCTGGGGCGCCTACGGCAACAAGCCGGACGACACCAACCTTGGCCGCTACAATCCGCAAGCGCCGGTGGCGCAGCAGTTCCGCAACCCGGTGCACTGCGCGGATCTGTCGGTGGACAATCTCGTCTACGTTTGCGACCGCGTGAACGATCGTCTGCAGGTCTTCTCGAAGGATGGCAAGTTCGTGAAGGAAGCCTTCTACCAGAAGGACTCTCTCGGCGACGGGTCCGTGTGGGACGTCGCCTTCTCGAAGGACCCGCAGCAGAAGTATCTGTACATGTCGGACGGCCGCAACGCGAAGATCCGCGTGCTCGATCGCCAGTCGCTGAACGAACTCTACAACTTCGGCGAGGGCGGTCACTATCCGGGTCAGTTCTACGCGATCCACAGCATCGCGATCGACTCGAAGGGGAATCTGTACACGACGGAAACCTATCAGGGTCGCCGCGTGCAGAAGTTCGTCGCCAAGGGTGTTGGGTCGGTGCCGCGCAAGGACATGGGCGTGGTCTGGCCGGCGACCTCGACTCGGTAAGCACGAACAGCGAAGTTCGCAATCCGCAATCAAGGGCTGGTTGTGCCGTCGCGCAGATGCGCAGCGGCGGAACCAGCCCTTGTTGTTTTTGAGGAGTGCGACTACTCGCCCAGTCTGAAGAGCGGACGGCCGTTCGGCAGCCCTGGCCAGGGGATGGAGACGAGCACCACGAGCAACGCCAATGCGAACCAGACGAGACGCTTCTTGCGCGCCGAGGCGGGTGTCGCGGCATTGCCCGACGTGATGCGGCCGACGCGGACGAAGACGATCGCGACGAGCATGCCGAAGGGATGTTCAATGGACCAGAAGCGGAGTTGTGACGTGGACATCACGCTTCCGATGTTGGACATTGCTTCTTTGGTGAACGGACTGAGGCCGAAGTAAAGAAGCAAGCCGAATAAGAGCTGGAGATCCATCGACGCCATGAAGAGCGTGTCGTAGAGTCGTCCAGGGAGTTTGGCGTCGGAATCGGGCGCGCCAAGGCTCCGTGCGGCGTTGACGAGTGCCGCCACGGCGGCCACGAGCACCACCCACCGTGTCCACGAATGAATCGCTAGCATCGCGTTGTACATGACGTCTATTCTACGGATAGAAAGACGAGGACTGCGTATGGACTTCATCGTGCGGCTGCTAGTCAATGCGTCGGCGTTGTGGGCGGCGACACAAATCGTGCCCGGCGTGACCTACGACGGCGGGGTGTGGCCGTTTTTGGGCGTCGCCTTCGTATTTGGTCTCGTCAATGCGACGATTGGTCCGCTGACGAAGCTATTGACGTGTCCGCTCATCCTGCTGACTCTTGGTCTCTTCGCGCTCGTGGTCAACGGCCTGATGCTGTCGCTGACGAGCCGGTTGTCCATGTCCTTTGGCTGGGGATTCCACGTCGACGGGTTCTGGCCCGCCTTCTGGGGCGGACTCGTCGTCTCCATCGTGAGCGCGGCGCTGACAACCACGATCCGGTCGTCCGCGTCCCGGCGTGCCTTCTAAACATGAGATCGGCGAGTGCGCGCGGGCATCTGCCGCGTGCGTGGAGTTGTCTCTAGACTTGACACGGTTTGCTCGCAGTCGCAACAATTGATGCCGTGATCGTTCGCTTGGTGTGCGCGTGTTGTTGTCCCCGGATTCTTTCCGGCACGGTGCTGCGCGCGCTCGACATCACACGATCGCATTAAGACATTCGAGAAACGTTGTTAGCAGCCATCGGCCCGGAAGGCACGCGCTTCCGGGCTTTTGTATTTCCGGGGGGCGTGCCGGCCGGTGTTGACGGCAGGTTGCACTCTATGGAGATACAGACCGAATACCCCTGGTTCGTTCCACCGCCGCCCGAGTGGCGCGAGCAGTTCGAGGAGCGCTACGGCGATGGCACGCTGGAGCATCTGGTGCACCTGTTGGTGCAACCGTGCGTGACGTTTGCCGCCATTGCCGAGGAATTCGGCGTCACGCGCGAGCGCGCGCGCCAGTGGCATCTGGAACTCATGCCTGGCGCGCCACGAGGTCATGCCCGGCAGCGCCTCTGCGCGTCGCGGCAGAGTAAACGGCGTCTGCTCGAGGATCCGTTGTTCCGGAGCTTCTACGAGCACGCGCGCGGCGAGGTTGAATCGCACCGGTTCGTGCTCGTGCCGGCACGCGAAGGTTTCCGGAAGCGCATCGTGCGGCTCGATACCCGTACGATCGGTATTCGGGAGGCGGTCAGCCGCGCCGACAGTACGACTGCGGATCAGCCGGCCACCTACGTGCTCACGCGTTTCGCGGAACCGGTTGATTTCATCTACTATCGGCTCTCGGCGCGCGACTACCTCGTGGTTCCCGGCGCATTGGTGCCGGAGGGGGGACTCGAGTACGGCGAACAACAGCCGGCAGCGTTCGATCGATTCCGGAATACGTTTGCCGCGGTGCTTCGTCCGGCGGTCATCCGGCAATAGTTTGGCCGTAGGGCCTGCGAGAGGAGAAGAGGATTCAATGCGCATCCTGCGAGTGACGAACATCGTGGTGCTGACGGCGCTGGTGGCCGTGGGGGGCTGCTCGCGCTCCGTGCCGGATGCGACAGGTCTGTGGGATGCGACAGTGACCGTTCAGGGTGCCGAGGTGCCGTTCCTCTTCGAGATTGCGCGTGACGACAATCATCTGGCCGCG
>JAISPN010000184.1 GCA_031274845.1 Acidobacteriaceae bacterium | reverse complement strand
CGTTGTCGCGGCCAGGGTTTGCAGAAACCATGGCGCGCCTGGTACGTGCGCGGCGCGATCGAACCAGTCCGCCGCGGCATCGTCATCGTGCGTCCACCAGTAGTGGACGAAGCCGATGTCCTGCATGTACTCCCAGCGACCTGGATGCGCGCGCAACGCTTTTTCAAGCAACCGAATCGCCTGATCGGGACGGCCGGGACCGCGCGGCGGCGCCTCGGCGAGAAAAATCGCGCCGAAGCGGTACGCGATGTTGAAAGACGGATCGAGCGTGGTCGTCAGATCGAGCAGCGGATAGAGCAATGGAAATGGCGGCGCGCCACCGCCGTAGTACTGAATGGTGCGAATCCAGTACAGATCGGCGGCAAGCGCGTTGTAACCCTTCGTCAACTGTTGCAGCGTGGCGCCGGACTGAATGTCGAGCGTGCTGTCGATCGCGGATGGCGCCGGATACCAGCGCTCGCGCCACGCGGCCACGCTCGCGGCGCTGCCGATGAGCACGGCGACCGTCACCAGCACGCCAAACACGGGCAGGATGTGCCGGCGAGCCGTCACTTGAAGTCCCGCCGCGAAAAGACGAACGTCGCGGCGACGAGCAGCGCGCTCGTGTACAGGACGCCGTACAGGACGGTCATCAGGATCTCGCCGGTCGGTAGCGGCTGACCGTGCACGACCTCTGCGCGGACGTCGAATGGTCCAAAGTTCGGCAACACCCAGTACAGCCCCGTGGTCAGCCAGAGCGCGGCGCGGGAGTCGGTGACGGTATTAAAGTGATCGAGGTCGGTGCTGAATCGTCCGGCGATGAAGAACGCGAACGTGAGCGCCGCGGAGAGCATCGGCGTCGAGAAGGTTGAAAAGAAGAGCGCGATGGCCGTGACCACCGCAAGCTCGACGAAGATGAGCGCAATCGCGGTGAGCAGCCCTGGATCGAGTGTCGCCGGGTCCAGACCCGGCGTTGGGTGCATCCCCATCCACGCCATGACGGCGAGCACCGCATACAACGCAACCGTCATCACCGCGAGATTCACCGCCAGCGTGAGAATGAGCCCCGCATATTTGCCGAGGACGATATCGGTCCTCGTCACCGGCTTCGCGAGCAGCGCGTAGACGCTCTGCTTCTCGACTTCTTTCGACACCAGACCGATGCCGATGAACACGGCGATGAACAGGCCGAAGAGTGAAATCGCCGCCAGCCCAAGGTCCTTGATGATCTTGATGTCCTGTCCCGCGGTGAGTTGGCCGATCACATACGACGCGCCAATGAGCGCGACCGCGAACAGCACCAGGTTGTAGAGCACCTTGTCGCGCACCGACTCGCGAAACACGTTCACGGCAATCAGCGCAATCGGCCTCATCGCCGCTCCACCTGACGCGCGGCGTCAGCGACCTGCTGAACGAACAGGTCTTCGAGCGTGGCGCGAATCGGATTGATCGACACGATCGACGCGCCAGCCGACGCGACATCCGCCGCGATCGTCTCAGGCGAATACATGGACGGCAGTTCAACGGCACACCGGCCGTCGCCGATGGCGGTCATCCTCGTTGCTCTGGCGGCAAGCGCCGCCTGCAGCGCGGGCGTGACACCCGCAACGACGACATCCCAGCCGCGCACTTGAAATTCGAGCATCTCGGCAAGCCGTCCTTCGGTCACCAGACGGCCGCGCGCCAGAATCGCCACGCGGCTGCAGAGCGCTTCGGCATCGCTCAGCACATGCGAGCTGAAGAAGACGGTGCTGCCCCGATCGCGCAAGGCCAGAATCAGCGCGCGGACCGCGCGGCGGCCGAGTGGGTCGAGCCCAGACATCGGCTCGTCGAGGATGACGAGTTCCGGATCGTTGACGAGCGCCTGCGCGATGCCGACGCGTTGCAGCATCCCTTTGGAAAACGTGCGGAGCGGCCTGCGCCGTTCAGCGCCGATCTCCACCTCGTCGAGCACGGCCGACGCGCGCGCGCGCCGGTCGGCGCCGCGATAGCCGAACAGCCCGGCAAAATAGATCAGCAGTTCCTCGGCGGTCAGGTAGTCGTAGAAGTAAGGCTGTTCCGGAAGGTAGCCGAGGCGCCGCTTGACGTGGAGATCGCCCACCGGACGGCCGAACATCTCGGCGCGTCCGCTCGTGGGAAATACCAGCCCCATCAGGATCTTGAGGGTGGTTGTTTTTCCGGCGCCGTTTGGACCGAGGAAGCCGAACACCTCGCCCGGCTGCACTTGCAGCGTGAGGGCGTCCAGCGCGCGATAGGGGCGCGTGCGCCAAAACCCGACGCGGTAGTCCTTCGTCAGGTCGTCGGTCGCCAGCGCCGCTGCCATCCTCGGTGTTTACTGCGCGTGCTGCAGTTCGTAGGCGATCGCCTGATCGAAGAACTGCGGCTGCCACGCGCCTTCGATCTTCACGCCGTTGATGTAGAAAGTAGGCGTCGACGACACCTTCAGGCTCTGCCCGAGCGAGATATCGCCTTTGACGAGCGCAATCGTCGCCTCGTAGCGAGCGTCGAAGTCGGTAACCAACCCGACCTCGCGCGCCATCTCCTTCACCTTGACTGGCGTCATCTCGCTTTGATGGGTGTAGAGCCACTCTTCCATCTGATCGCCGCGATTGTGCTCGCGCGCCAGACGGACGGCGACCGCCGCTTCGCACGCCGCGCTGTGCAGCTCGGTCTGCATCGTCGGATTGCACCGCATGCTGAGCGGGTAATCCTTGAGCACGAGCTTCACGGCGCCCGGATTCGACGCGGCGTACTTCGCCAGAATCGGCTTGTAGGCGAGATACGACTGCGAGCACGCCGGGCACTGGAAGTCGTTGAACTTGACGATCAGCACCTTCGCGCCTTCGCTCGCCACGACGAGCGGCACGCGCGGCTGCGTCGCCATGAAGCGTTCCAGTTCGGAACGGCCTTGCGCGGCCGACGCCGGCGCGGCGGCTGGCGCGGCTGCCGCGGTGGCGGCCGCCTCAGCCAACGTCACCGGCCGCGGGAAAAACGCGAGCGTCGTTGCCGATCCACCAATCCAGACCAGCGCGAGGATGAGCGCGATTGGCGTCGAGAAGAGCACTTTCAAATCGTATGCAGCACGTCGGGGCAGCGAAGCCATAGGCACAGAAGTCACCGCACCAGAAATAAGGAACAGCGTGATCACGGCGGCATAAGTGATCACGCAGAGCGGACAGACCTGCTTCATGAGAAAGAGCGAGGCGTAGCCCAGATAGAGCACCGCCGCGAGCGCGATGGTCGATCCGGCAAAGAGATACCCGGGCACGCTCTCGCTGACACCTTGACGCGCGCTCGTCGCGGCTATCGACAGCAGCGCCGCCCACGCAAACCAGATCGCGCCGAAGATCGCGACCGGCACGCCAGAGAACGTGCCGTATTGACTCGAATAGAGGTTCGAACAGTTCACCGTCGCGTTGACGTCGCAAAAGCTGGTGTACGCCGGGTCCGCGAGGATGTGATAGTGGACCCAGGCCGCCGCCACAGAGGCGCTCAACCCCACAATCGAGGCCACCAGGGCAATGCGTGCCGCGTTCTTGCTCATGACGAGGACTATATGTCAGCCCGAGCGCCGGGCAAAGCGCGAGAGGATGCCCGCAAAAGACATCCTGCCCGCGGACATACGTATCCCGGCGAAACCGCGCTGGCTTACTGGAGCGCCGGGGTCGTGGCCGTCGGGGCTGCCGCGACACGCGCCGCATCCCACGAGCCACCCGTTTGATCCTGAAAGATCGTCGCGCGATTGTCGGTCCCGAACGAACGGCGGCCCGTTGAACCGACCGCCGTCGGTTCCGCCTCGCCGTAGTAGGTCGGCAGCGCGTCGCTCCCACCGGTAATGCACAACTTGGCGGCCGCCACGGGGCTCGTCGTCACGGTGCCCGGTCCGACGAGGACCATGTAGCCGCTCTTGTTCACACCACCGTTGCTGGCCGGATTTTGTGCCGGATCGAGATCCGGGCTGATGAAGGCCACGGTGCTGTTCGGCGGCAGCTTGAGCAGATCGGCAAGGTTCGGCGCGTAGTTGCCGAGCGCGCAGCTTGACGAATAGGTCGTTTGCGCCGCGTTGATCGCGCGCAGCGACCCGATGGCCGACGTCTCGTTGCCCGACATCCGGGCGGCAAGCAGGCCGGGGACGGCAATGGCGGCGATGATGCTGATGATCGCCACGACAATCAGCAGCTCGATGAGGGTGAAACCGTTCGCGTCACGTATTTTCATTGCACACACTCCTTCGCGTTGCTCTCCCTCGTGAGCAACCGCGATGCCACGCCGTGACACCGCGCTCTTGACGCTGTAAGCGATTTTCGATTCTACAGTTTGGCGTCACACCGCACAAACGGGCACCGTGGCGCATCGCTAGTCTTTGACATGCACCACCGGCATGACCTCGCCAGATTTTGGCCACGCGCGGATCGTGACGCGCCTTGACGTCTCGCGCGTTCACGCCAGCTTGCCGATTAAATCGAAGATCGGCAGATACATCGCCACCACGATGCCCCCGACGACGAGGCCAAGGATGGCGATCATGACCGGTTCGAGCAGCGTCAGCAGACCGGCAACGGCCGTGTCCACTTCGCCTTCGTAGAAATCGGCGATCTTCGCGAGCATGACATCCAGCGCGCCCGTTGCTTCGCCGACGCCAATCATCTGCACCACCATCGGCGGAAATACTTTCGTCTCCCGGAGCGGCGCCGCGATCGTCTCGCCGCGCTCGATGCTGCGGCGCGTGGACAGAATCGCGTCTTCGACCATCGCATTGCCCGACGTCCGGGCGGTGATATTCAGGCCGTCGAGAATCGGCACGCCCGAGCCGAGGAGCGTCGCCAGCGTGCGGCAGAACCGCGCGACGGCAATCTTCCGCAGCAGCACGCCAAGAATGGGCAGCGCCAACAGCATCCGATCGACCACGCGACGTCCGCGGCTGGTGCGGTAGTACGCGCGGCACGCCACCACGAGCGCCAGCACGCCCGCGGCAATCACCGGGAAGAAGGCCGTCAGCATGTGGCTCATCCCGATGACGAGGCGTGTCGGGAGCGGGAGTTCGGCGCCGAGACTGGCAAACATCTCGGTGAAGGTCGGAATGACCTTCCAGAGAATGACCGCCACCACCAGCACCGCGATCGTCAGAACCGCGATCGGGTACACCATCGCCGACCGCACCTGCCCCGCGAGCGTGACCGCTTTCTCGATGTAGATCGCAAGACGCGTGAGCATCGTGTCGAGCACGCCGCCCGCTTCGCCCGCCGCCACCATGTTGGTGTAGAGCGCATCGAAGGTGTTCGGATGCTTCTTCATCGCATCGGCAAGCGACGCGCCCGCCTCGACGTCGCGGCGCGTCTCAAGGATGACGGCTGAAAAATGCGTATTCTCCTCCTGATGCCCCAGGATGTCGAGACACTGGACGAGCGGCAGACCGGCATCGATCATCACCGCGAACTGACGCGTGAAGATCGCGAGGTTTCTGGACGCGACCTTCTTCGTGAGCGATCCGCGCGCGCCTTTCGCGTCCGCCTTGGTGCGCACCGGCGCGATCTTCGTGACGACGATCTGCTCGGCACGAAGCGCGGCCACGGCGCTCCGGGCCGTCTCGGCCACACGCTCGCCGTTCACGCGCTCGCCGGTTCTTCTACGACCTGAGTAGGCAAATGTCGCCATCACTACCCTTTACCTGTCAGCCCTTTACCGTGATATCTGATCGCGGCCGGGGACGAGACCGGCGCCGCGCGTGAGCATCTCTTGCAGTTCGTCTCTGCTTGACGAGGCGGCCATCGCCACATCGACGGTGATGAGACGTTTCTGGCAGAGTGTCGCCAGCGACTGATTCCTCGTCTGCATGCCGAGCTTCTCCTGTCCTGTCTGCATGGCGCTGTAGATCTGGTGGACCTTGCCGTCGCGAATCAGATTTCGAATCGCGGGCGTCGGTACCATGATCTCGAGCGAGGCGACGCGCCCTGTGCCGTCCGCCTTCGGCAGCAGTTGCTGGCACACGATCCCCTCGACCACCAGCGAGAGCTGATTCCGGATCTGCGACTGCTGGGTGGCCGGAAAGAGATCGATGATGCGGTTGATGGTCTGCGCCGCCGAGTTCGTGTGCAGCGTGCCGAACGTCAGGTGACCGGTCTCGGCGATCGTGAGCGCCGCGTCCACGGTTTCAAGATCGCGCAGTTCGCCGATGAGGACGATGTCCGGATCTTCGCGAAGCGCCGCGCGCAACGCCTGCGAGAACCCGAGGGTGTCACTGTGCACTTCGCGCTGGTTGACGAGGCAGCGCTTGTGCGGGTGGAGGTATTCAACCGGATCTTCAACGGTGAGGATGTGGCTGTCGCGCTCGGTGTTGATCTTGTCGATCATCGCCGCCAGCGTCGTCGACTTGCCGCTGCCGGTCGGACCGGTTACCAGGACGAGCCCGTGCGGACGCTCGGCAAATGTCGCCAGCACCGGCGGCAACCCAAGTTCGCCGAAGGAACGGATCGTCTCCGGAATCAGACGGTAGACCGCAGCAACCGCGCCACGTTGACGGAAGACGTTACAGCGAAAGCGCGCCAGCCCCGCGACGGCAAACGCGCAATCGAGTTCGCGCGTCTCCTCGAAGCGCCTCTGCTGACGATCGGTCAGCGCGCTGAAGATCAACCGCTCGGTCTCTGCCGGCGTCAGCTCCGGCAGCGGCAGGCGCCGCAAGTGACCGTGTACACGAATCTGCGGCGGCGTATTCGTCGTGAGGTGGAGGTCGGAGCCTTCCGAGAGAACGGTCTTTTCAAGCAGTTCCTGAAGCGTCATCGCTACGTCACCGTTGCTACTTCACCGTTTCGCGCACGACCTCCTCGATGGTCGTCACTCCGTCCTGCACCTTGCGCAATCCGCTCTGACGCAAGGTGATCATCCCTTCGTCGATCGCCGTCCGCCGCAGTTCCGCGCCAGACGCGCCCGCCAGAATCAACTCGCGCAGCGTGTCGGTCACCGCCATCACTTCGTACAAACCGACGCGGCCGCGATAGCCCGTGTGGTGACAGCGCTCGCATCCGCGCCCCGTCATCGGCACGACGACCTTTGCGACGTCCGGCGCAAATCCTGCCTGCGCCAGCGCGGACGGCGCCTGCGGATGCGGCGTCTTGCAGTGCGTGCAGATCCGGCGGACCAGACGTTGCGCGCAGATGAGATGTACGGAACTCGCCACCAGAAACGGCTCGATGCCCATGTTCATCAAGCGGACGATCGTGCTCGGCGCGTCGTTGGTGTGCAGCGTCGAGAGCACCAGATGACCGGTGAGCGCCGCCTTCACGGCAATCTCCGCCGTCTCGCGATCGCGGATTTCGCCGACGAGAATGATGTTCGGGTCTTGACGCAAAAACGACCGAAGCGCCGTGGCGAAATCGAGCCCGATGCTGTCGCGGACCTGCACCTGATTGATGCCGGCGAGATTGAACTCGACCGGGTCTTCCGCCGTCACGATGTTGGTCCCGGGCGTATTCACCTTCGACAACGACGAGTAGAGCGTGCTCGTCTTGCCGCTCCCCGTCGGGCCGGTGACGAGCACCATCCCCCACGGCCGCGCGATGGCCGCCTCGAACGCGCGTAGCGGCTCCGGCTCAAACCCGAGCCGCGTCATGTCGAGCACCAGCGCGTCCCGGTCGAGCAGACGCAGGACGATTTTTTC